>NZ_LSIX01000771.1:0-4287 GCF_001556475.1 Methylobacterium sp. CCH5-D2
ACCTGCGTCCGGCAGCGTCGGACCGGGAAGAAGCGCTCGAAGGCCTGCCGCTCGTGGGCGTTCGAGAAGATCACCGTCGCCCGCGAGAGGGCGAAGGGCAGCATGTAGAGCTTGCGGACCCGCCCGAAGATCGTGAACTCGTGCAGCGTCAGGTAGAGCCGCGATCCGCCGATCGTGAGCGGTGCGAGCCCGACCGCCGGGGAGCGGCCCATGTCCAGGGAGGGATACTGGATGTGCAGCACGTCACGCCCGCCGAGGCCGCAGCGCAGCCGGATCCGCGCCAGGCCGGCGAGCGACCAGCGCGGCAGGCGCTCCAGCCGCACGTCGATCCCGCGGGCGGCGACGACCGCGCGGAGCCGGTCCGCATAGTCGGCGACGCCGCAGCGTACCCCCTCCCGCCCCGTGACAGCCAGGACGGCGCGCCGCGCGGTGCCGTCCGCCGCGCGCGCAGGTACGGCGGCACCGAGGCGGCGCACCAGCCGGCCGAGGCTGGCGGGCGCGCGCGGGCCCGAGCCGGCTTCCTGCGTCGCCCCGTGTCCGAACATGGTCCTGCCCGTCATCGCTCGATCCGTCTTCCGTCCGTCAGATCCGGGCCGACACCGCGCCCGCGGGCACCGCGCCCTGCGCCTCCGCGCGCTGCCGCGCGTCCGCCGGCCCGCGGGCCGACCGTCGGGCGGGGATGCGGGCGCGTTCGGTCGTGTCGGCCGCGTCCCGCAGGACCTGCGTCAGGATCGCGAACAGGCGGTCCTGGTCGGCCGGAAGGCTGAAGCTGTGATCGACCCCCTCCAGCACCGTGACCGGGTAGCCGAGCCGGCGCGCGAGGCGCGCGGCCGCCCGGCCGGTATGGGCCCCCAGATGCGTGCGCAGGGCGGGCATGCCCATGTCGCCCGCGCTGTAGACCAGCCGGATCCGTGCGCCGCGGCGGCGCAGCCGTGCGATCTCGCCGACGACGCTCCCGCGGCCCGGCAGCGCGCGGGCGAGCCGCGCCGCGCCGCGCGCCGCCATCGCGCGCCCGTCCCGCCAGAGGGCCCGCACCACCGTCCCGAGACGGATCTCGCCGCCGAGGATCCGGCGCCAGAACCGGCCCTGCCGGGCCCGCTCGGCGTAGCTCACCGTGCCGCGGAACGCGTCGCGGATCATCGCCTCCACGTCGGTGCCGGGCTTCAGCGCGAAGCAGTACGGGTTGACCAGGACCGCCGCCGCCAGGCGGGCCTCGGCGCAGAGGGCGCGGAAGGCCAGGTAGCCGCCGCTGCAGGTGCCCAGGACGACGACCGGTCCGGCCTGCCGGCTCGCGAGGTGGTCGAGCGCGGCGCGCACGTCGTCGATCGCGTCCGCGGCGTAGACCGGCAGCCCGCCGTCGGGCCGGTCGGCGCTGTCGCCGATGCCGCGCGCGTCGAAGCGCAGGGAGGCGACGCCGTCCGCGGCGAGCCTGCGGGCGAGCCGGGTCGTCTGCCGGCCCTGGCCCGAGCGCACGTTCCGGCCGGAATTCACGAAGAGGACGGCCGGTCCGGCCGGGTGCGCGTCCGGCGGCCCACACAGGGTGCCGACGAGGCCCGGCCCGAACCGGGCGGTCTCCTCGGTCCAGCCCGCGCCCGCGATGCGGCACGGCGCCCTCGGCGCCCGCGCGGGCATGCTCCGCGGGAGCGCGCCCGCGCAGGCGAAGTCCCGGACCGCCGCGAAGGTCGCCTCGGGCGCGGTGGCGAAGAGCGGGTCGGAGACGAGCTGGGTGAGGTCGGGGAAGGGGCCCGCCTCCACCGCGCCGCCGAGGCTGCGGTAGTGGCCCGCGAGCGCGTCCGTGCGGGCGCCGAGCAGCAGCACCCGCGCGGGCGCGGCAGCCGACTCCGCGGCCGGCTCCGCCGCCGGATCGAGCCGCGCCAGCGCGGCGAGCGCGTCCGGCCCGAGATGGAAGCTGCCGACGAGGAGGGAGCCGGGGGGCTGCGCGATCGGCGTGCGGTCCGGCAGGACGTCGAGCAGGCGCGCCTGCATCGTCATCTCGCGCAGGTAGGCCTTGCCGGTCGCGAAGGGCGCCAGCAGCGCGAGCCGCTCGACGCCGCCCTCCCGCGCGGCGAGCGCCGCCAGGGTGGCGCCGAGCCGGAGGCCGACGAGCACGATCTCGTCCGCCCCGCCCTCCGCGCGCAGGAAGGCGATGCCCTGCCGGATCGCCCGGACCGAGGCGGCGATCGCGTCCTCGCCCGGGGATGCGTCCCGGGAATCCCCCTGGCCCGGGTAATCGAGCCGCAGCGTGGCGCATCCGGCGGCCGCGATCGAGCGGGCGAGGCCGCGCCACGCCCGGTAGGCGCAGAGCTGCTCGAAGCCGTAGGTTCCGCACAGGAGGACACCGCGGCGGCTCGATCCGGGGGCGAACCAGCCGTGCAGGCCCTCGAACGCGACCGGGATCTCCGGCTCCGGCCGGCGCGCGTCCGCGGCCTGCGCGCGGGGGGCGTGGGTCTGCGACACGGGACGGCTCCGCGGCACGGTCAGGGCGCGCTCAGCGCGTCGGCGCGGCGCGCCCGCACCAGCGTCGCGAGGCGGAGCCGCACGATCATGCCGAGGAACAGCGCGGCCTCGACGGTGTAGCGGCGCCCGAGGCGGCGCGGCTCCCGCATTAGCCGGTAGAGCCACTCGAGCCGCAGGAGCCGCACGGGCGCGGGCGCCCGCACGGCGATGCCCGCCGTGTAGTCGATCAGCGCGCCCACCCCCATGAGGAGCCGCGCGTCGATCCGGTGCGCGTGCTCGGCGATGAAGGTCTCCTGGTCCGGGTTCCCCAGGGCGACGAGCAGGATGTCGGGCGCCGCCGCGTTGATCTCGGCAATCACCGCGTCGGTGTCCGCGGGGGCGAAGTAGCCGTGCCGCGTGCCGACGACCCGGTGCTGGGGATAGCGCAGGGCGAGGTTGCGCGCCGCCGCCTCGGCGACGCCGGGCCGCGCGCCGAGCAGGAACACGGTCCGCTCCCGCGCGTCGCCGCCGAGCAGGGCCGGGACGAAATCCGTTCCGTTGAGGTTTTCCCGGAAGAAGCGGCCGCGGAACAGGAGCGAGCACAGGTCGAGGCCGACCCCGTCGCTGAGGAGGACGAGGTTCTTCAGGGTCCCCGCGTAGCTCGCCGAGCAGAGCGCCTTCAGCAGCATGTTGGCGTTGCAGAAGCCGAGCGCGACCTGCCGCCCCTGGTCCATGGCCGCGCGCAGATGCTCGAACGCCGCCGCGCGGGTGAGATCGTGGACCGCGACCGCCTCGATCTCGAAGCGGTCGTCGGGCCAGGAAGGCGGGCTCGGATCGACCTTCGACTGTGACATGGAGCGCTCCGGGGCCGTCGCATCGCGACGGGTTGCAGGGCCGTCATTCCTGCGAAATCTAACCATTGCCCGGTGGATTGGAGGTGAACTCGACGCGCGCGAAGATGATTAACGTTCGCTGTGGTTAATGGCGGGTCGCGAGGGTGTGCGAAACTTGTCGAAATCGTGAAGGGACCTGCGGCTTTTCAGGGCGTCCCGTTAATCCCGCGCTAGTCCGCCCCGTGATAGCCGGTTTCCGGTCGGCTGCCGGGTGGGGTGGCCGACCGAGACCCGTCAGGGAGACGCGGCGCCCCATGCACAAGCTCGTCGCAACGATCCGGCGCTCGGCCCTGTCCGGCCAGTTCGCTACGGCCTTCGTCGCGCGCTTCGCGAGCGCGATCCTCGGCTTCCTGACGCTGCTGACGGCCAGCCGCCTGCTCGGCACCTACGAGTACGGCATCTACGTCTTCCTGTTCGCGATCGGCAGCGGCCTCGGCCTCGTCGCCGTGCTCGGCCAGCACAACCTCCTGCTGAAGCATTACCGGATGGACGCCGGCTCCGGCGCGGCCAACGGCGTGCTCGTGCGCCACAACGTCGTCTGGCTCGGCCTCGCGCTGGCGTTCCTGCTGGCCTCGGGCGCGGTGGTCGTGGTGGCGGAGCGCTCCCTGCCCGATCCCTACGACAGGCTCCATCTCGCCTTCGCCTTCGCGGCGGTGTTCGCGGTGAGCGAGTACCTGCAGAACTTCTTCCGCATCCAGCGCCGCTTCGCCCTGGCGCTGCTGCCCCGGGAGATCGTGTGGCGGGGTGGCTCAGCGCTGCTGCTCTGGCTCGGCGCGCTCGCGGGCGTGCTCCACGGGGCGACCGAGGCGATGGTGCTGGTGCTGGCCCTGTTCGTCGCCGCCACCGCCTTCCAGCTCGTTCACCTCGTCCGCCTGCACGGGTCCGACCTGCGGCCGGGGGGCGCCGTGGCGGCCCCGGCCGAGCGGGCCGTCTGGCGCTCACAGAGCCTGTACTTCAC
>NZ_LSIX01000772.1:0-3576 GCF_001556475.1 Methylobacterium sp. CCH5-D2
GGGCTCGCCTGCCGCATCGTGCCGCCGGTGGCGCTCGGCACCGAGGCCGAGCCGATCTCCTCCTCGGGCATCCGCCGGGCGCTGGAGGCCGGCGACCTCGCCCGGGCGAACGCGCTGCTGGGCTACCGCTGGTTCGTGCTGGGCTCCGTCCGGCACGGGGACAAGCGCGGGCGGGTGCTGGGCTACCCGACCGCCAACGTGGCCCTGCCCGATTGCGGGCTCGCCCACGGCATCTACGCGGTGCGCGCGCGTCTTCCGGACGGCACCCTGCGGGACGGGGTGGCGAGCTACGGCCGCCGCCCGACCTTCGACGACGGCGCGCCCCTCCTCGAGGTGAACCTGTTCGACTTCGCGGGCGACCTCTACGGGCAGGAGATCGCGGTCGAGTTCGTGGCCTGGATCCGCGGCGAGGCGCGCTTCGACAGCGCCGAGGCGCTGGTCGTGCAGATGGACCGCGACGCAGCCGAGGCCCGCCGTCGGCTGGCCGCCGACGCCACGCCCTCGATGCTCGCCTGACGCTCTCCCGATTCCGGCCGGGCGCGGCCCGTGCTATGCAGGCGGCCCGGGGAATCAGGGACATCTGCGATGCTGGGACGCTTCGAGCGGGGTGCGAGCGGGGAGGCGGTCGTCGAGTACGGCGACGGCACCATGCGGGTGGTCAAGCCCGGCAGCTTCGTGCGCTGCGCGGTGACCGGCGAGGCGATCCCGCTCGACGCCCTGCGCTACTGGAGCGCCGCCCGCCAGGAGGCCTACGCCTCGCCCGAGGCGGTCATGACGCGCCTGAAGCAGACCGGCCGGCCCTAGACGGACATCGTCCCGAAAGAAAGTTGCCGCTTTCTGCGGCGGCAATGCAGCGACAGGAACCCGGAGCATCGCCCTCCGTGCGAGGTCGAGGGCGATGCTGCAAGTCTTTCGATCTGATTTTTAAACTAGTTATTAGATTTGTTTTTCTCGAAAATAGACCGTGAAACCAACAAAATTGTTTCCACATCCTGCGCTGTCGGCTCCGCTCCGAGGTCGCCATGGACGACCTTGTTTCTTAGGTCGATGAGAGCTCTGAGATGGCGCTCGGTCTCAGGTTCGATTGTTCCACTCATCGCGAGAGTCTGGATGACCGTCCCCGGCGGTTGCGGGCGACCATTCAGGTCGGTCTCGGTCATCCGCGCCGCAGCTTCCAGCAGTGACCACGATATGAGGAACGCGGCTTGGGTCTGTCCCTGGGCCAGGAGATCTCCCGCCATCGCGAGCTTCTCCAGAAACAGTTTCGACGTGGGTTGGGGGATGTCGACGCTGTCCCGCTCGTCGTCACCAATGTAGAAGACACGAAGTTGCCATTCGGGGTGGCCTTCGAACAGGTGGCGTATCAGCCGAAGGCTGAGGTCGGTCGCGCGATTGTTTCTGCTTTTTACCTCGATCGCAACCTTGTGGTCTGTTTTGACTGCAACGGCATCAGGTGTATACTGCTTCATGAATTCCGGCAGATCGCTTTTCCCCGGATAGAGATGAAAATGATATCCCTTGTTTTCGAAATGCGGACGCAGCGTTTCGATGAAGCGACGCTCCGCCTCCTGGGAGTATTGAGCCGACCTCATTGCGCTTGTCTCCAGCTCAAGTCATCTATGACTCTGATGTAGACCACAGGCGGTGTCGCTTCCAGCGCGGTGGCAAGCTGATCGCTCGGATCAATAAATTCCCAATCGACGCCTGGCTCGAATTTTTGCACGATGACCCGTTCGACAAACCTATCGTCGGCGTATGCCACGTTTATGAGGGCGTCCATGATGGGCTTGACGATATTATCGACGTCGCCGACCATCGGTGCTGCAGCGAGATAAAAGATCGTGAGCGCGACCGGTGCCGAGTATAGAAATCCGATTTCGTCGGTGGCGCGAGCGCGGTTCTGACCAGCGGTCTTGACGGTCGCCTTCCAGCGCTCCTTGGAGGTGCCGCTTCCCTGCAGCGAGATTGGCGTGCCCTCGACGACGACCTCGAATGGGTAAAGAGCGTTTTGGTCCGAATCGCTCACGGTCGTCCTACGTTCGATGCCCTTTGCAGCTTAGAGCAGAACGTTCTGATCCGGCTAGATGGCAGTCGGAGGTGCCAGGGGCAACACGGCTGGCGTTGCATTCGGCTCAGCGACCGGTGTGCGCGAACGTCCGTAGCCCGCCTTACTGCAGGGACAGACCTGCGAAGTCGGGTACATAAAGATCTGAGGCGAGCTGCACTGGCTTCTCGCATGGTCGAGGGGACCGGTGCCGATGCGGGAACCGTGCAGCCGGCCCCAGATACCTCGGTCCTACGGCTCGGCAAGGCGCGCCCGGTGCCGCGCCAGGGTGTCGAGCAGGATCGGCATGAAGGCCGAGCCGGCGTCGAGCCCGGCCGCGCCGCGCTCCAGCTCGGCCAGCGCCGCGCGCTGCGCCGCGAGGCCCTCGACCGCGTCGAGGCGCGCCCAGATCGCGGCGTCCGCCTCGCCCGCGTTGACCGGCCGCTCGGCGGCGAGCAGCCCCTCGAAGACCCGCAGCGTCTCCGCGCGGGTCATCGGCCTGACCCCGCTCGATGGCTGGCCCAATGCCCCTCCTGGCGGGCGCCCATCAGCCCCGCCGCCGCGAGGCCGATCCCGGCCACCAACGCGGCCGTGGTCAGCGGGTGGAGGCTGGCGCGGGTGTAGAGGCTCGTGCGCATCACGTGGCCCGGATGGCCGCCCGCGACCTCGCCGCCCGACCGGCTCGGCTCGTAGAGGGCGCCGGCCCGGTCGCGGGCGGGCTCATCGGTCTGCTGCTGGGCCGACATCGTGCGCCCGGCAAGGTCGAAGGCGCGGGGTGCCAGCTCCTTGGCGAGGCTCATCAGCCGGCCGCCCCCGCCCACGTAGATGTCGCGGCGCGGATGCACCATCGCGTGCAGGATGGCGTGCGCCACCTCCTCGGTGCGGTAGACCGGCGGCGGCAGCTTCGGCGCGTGGGGCGTGTAGTTCTTGGCGTTCTTCGCGAAGGGCGTGTCGATCGCCGCCGGCTTGATCAGCGTCACGGCGACGCCCGCGCCCTCCTCCTCCAGCTCGATCCGGAAGGCATCGGTGAAGCCTTTGATGGCGTGCTTGCTGGCGCAGTACATGCCCTGGAGCGGGAAGGCGATGTCGGACGCCACGCTGCCGAGATTGATCAGCACGCCGCCGCTGCGCTTGAGGTGGGGCGCGGCGACCAGCGAGCCGTGCACCACGCCCCAGAAGTTCGTCTGGAACAGGCGCAGGTTGTCGGCCTCGCTCACCTCCTCCAGGCGCCCGAAGATCGACAGGCCGGCATCGTTCACCCAGCTGTCGATGCGTCCGAATCGCCCCACCGCCTGGTCGGCGATGCGCTGGACCTGGGCGCGGTCGCCGACATCGGCCACCACGTCGAGGGCCTCGCCCCCCGCCGCCTCGATCTCCCGGCGGATCCGCGCCAGCGCCTCGCCGTTGCGGGCGGCGAGCACCACCTTGGCGCCCTTGCGCGCCGCCCGGCGGGCGGTCTCGAGGCCGATGCCGCTCGACGCGCCGGTGATGACCACGACCTGACGGTCGAGCGGATGGCGGGACTTCCACAT
>NZ_LSIX01000773.1:0-1564 GCF_001556475.1 Methylobacterium sp. CCH5-D2
CTGACCGGGGCTAGGCTCGCTCGGCATATGCGATCGCCCTGCCTCTGCGGGGGAGGGAGAGCGTGGTGGGGCCCCACGCGTGTGCGATCTGGATGGCGCGCAGGGAAGGGAAGCTCCCACCCAAGCGATTTCCCGTTCGATCCGCGTTGAAACCGCGATATGGTCACGCTTGTTATCGATGGGGGCGTGATCCATGCCCGGGGCGGGCGTGCCCCGGCCGGCGCGCGGGAGACGGTGATGCGCACTTCCCTCTGGACGATCCTGGCGCGTGCCTGCCTGGCGGCGGCCTGCGCGCTGGCGCCGGCCCCCGCCGCACGGGCCCAAAGCTTCCAGACCGCGGCCCAGCACGCGATCCTGGTCGATGTCGATTCCGGCTCGACCCTGTTCGAGAAGGCCGCCGACGAGCCCTTCGCGCCGGCCAGCATGGCCAAGCTCCTGACCGCCGACATCGTGTTCGAGGCCCTGAAGAGCGGCCGCTACACGATGGACACCGAGTTCACCGTCACCGAGGACGCGTGGCGCCGGGGCGGGGCCGGGGGGGGCGGCTCCTCGATGTTCGCGCAGGTCAACAGCCGCATCAAGCTCTCCGACCTCCTGCGCGGCCTGATCGTGCAGTCGGGCAACGACGCGGCGATCACCATCGCGGAGAACATGGCCGGCTCGGAGGCGGCCTTCGCCAACCTGATGAACCAGCGCGCGAAGGAGATCGGGCTCACCCGCTCGAACTTCCGCAACGCCACCGGCTACTCGGCCCCCGACCAGCGCGTCACCGCGCGCGACATGGCCAAGCTCGCGCTGCACATCATCGAGACCTACCCGGAATACTACAAGATCTACGCCGAGCGCGAGTTCACCTGGAACAAGATCAAGCAGCAGAACCGCAACCCGCTTCTCACGCTCGACATCGGCGCCGACGGGCTGAAGACCGGCTACCTCGAGGAATCGGGCTACGCGCTGACGGCCTCCGCCGTGCAGAACGGCCAGCGCCTGATCCTGGTCGTGTCGGGCCTGAAGACCGCGCGCGACCGCGCCGCCGAGAGCCGCAAGCTGATGGAGTGGGGTTTCCGCGCCTTCGAGCCGCGCCAGGTCTTCGCGCCCGGCGAGACGGTGGCGGAGGCCTCGGTCTACGGCGGCGAGCGCGGCGCGGTGCCGCTGGTGGCCAAGAAGCCCGTGCGGGTGCTGATGCCGCGGGGCTCCGCCGACCGGGTCACGGCCCGGGTGGTCTACCAGGGCCCGCTCACCGCCCCCGTCGAGGCGGGCAGCGAGGTCGGGCGGCTCCGGGTGATGCGCGGCGACGTGGTCGCCCTCGACCAACCCGTCTACGCGGGCGAGGCGGTCGGCACCGGCACCCTGTCGCAGCGGGCGATGGACGGCGCGCTCGAATTCGGCACCGACCTGATGCGCCGCGCCTTCGACAAGGCCGCCGGCAAGGGGGAGACCAAGGGCGAGGCGACGGTCGAGAAGGCGGCCAACCCGTCGTGAGTTTTTTGGGACCAACGCAACCGCGCTCTCCCTCCCCCCTCTGCGGGGGAGGGTACCCTGCGAAGCAGGGGGGGAGAGGGGA
>NZ_LSIX01000774.1:0-2103 GCF_001556475.1 Methylobacterium sp. CCH5-D2
CCTCGATCTCGGCGATGCGGTCGGCATCCGCCGAGATGTTGCGGATGTAGATCGCCCGCACCCGGCCCGGATGCTCGGCCACCACCTGCGCGTAGACCTCCGGGTCGTGCTGGCCGCTGTCGCCGATCAGCACGAAGGGCAGGTCGCGGTAGAGCGCCAGCATGTTGCCGATGAGGATGCGCTTGTGGTCCTCGGCCCGGCGCGGCAGCGGGTGCGTCCAGGACAGGCCCCACTCGCGCAGGAACAGCACCGGCCCGGCGGGAATCGCGTGGCGGGCGAAGAACGCGCTCAGCACCTCGTAGAGGCCCCAGGGCGCGCGCGAGACGTAGAGCATCGGGTTGCGCTCGCCCGCCCGCCCGTCGTGGAGCGCCCGGTAGAGCGTGGCGACCCCCGGGAAGGCGACGCGGCTCTCGGCATCCTCCACGAAGAGGCGCCAGAGCATCACCAGCTTGTTGGCGACGCCCGTGTGCATCACCGTGTCGTCGATGTCGCTGATCACCGCGAAGCGCGCACGCGGCGGGGGCACGTAGATCTCTCCCCGCGCCTCGACCGGCGGGTCGGCCTCGAGCGTCAGATCGACCACGTGCCAGGGCCCGTCGCAGTCGGGCATCGCGCGCGGGCTCAGGTGCACGCGGAAATAGCCGTCGCGGTCGGTGGCGACGCGCTGCTCGGTGCCGCCGAAGCGGGCGGTGACGGGCGCGCCCTTGACCGCGCGCCGGGCGATGCGGCGGGCGACGTCGCGCCAGAGGTCGGCGAGCGAGTCGCGGTCGGCGTCCGGGTTCGGACGCGACTGCCGGAAGACCCGGCCGATCAGGAAGATCTCCTCCCGGGAGCCGTAGCCGCGATAGGGCTCCAGCACGATGCCGCCCCGCCCTTGTGCCCGCCGCACCGGGCGCGACAGCAGCCGCAGCGTGCCCCGGGTGACCTTGTAGAGCCTCGACCGCGCCATCCCGCTCTCCTCGACGGAATCATATGATCCGAGAGGCCCGAAAGTTCGCCCGCGCTTCGAAACGCCGTGGAGATCAGGCCTCGAGATGCCGCGCCCGCACGAGGCGCCAGGCGAGGCCGCCGCGCGGGCCGGCCACCAGCGAGACCGCGTAGAGCGCGCCCGCCGCCAGCACGATGGCCGGGCCGCTCGGCAGGTCGAAGCGGTAGGAGAGGGCGAGCCCGATCACGCTCGACAGGGCGCCCACCAGCATCGAGACCGGGATCAGGCCGCTCAGGCCCCGCGCCCAGAACCGCGCGGCGATGGCCGGCAGCAGCATCAGCCCGACGGCGAGCAGGGTGCCGAGCGCCTGGAAGCCGGCCACGAGGTTCACCACCACCAGCCCCAGGAAGGCGTAGTGCGCCGGCCCGCCCGCCCGGCTGACTGTGCGCAGGAAGAGCGGATCGACGCACTCCATCACCAGCGGCCGGTAGAGCAGGGCCAGCGCGAAGAGCGTGAGCGAGCTGATCCCGCCGAGCAGCCACAGGGCCGGGTCGTCGAGCGCCAGCACCGTGCCGAACAGGATGTGCAGGAGGTCGATCTGCGAGCCGCGCAGCGACACGAGGAGGACGCCGGCCGCCAGCGAGATCAGGTAGAAGGCGGCCAGACTCGCATCCTCGCGCAGCACCGTCGAGCGGGTGACGAACCCCGCGAGCAGCGCCACCGCCAGGCCCGCCGCGAGGCCGCCCAGCGTCATCGCGGGCAGCGACAGGCCGGCCACGAGGAAGCCCACCGCCGCCCCGGGCAGGATCGCGTGGCTCATCGCCTCGCTCATCAGGCTCATGCGCCGCAGCATCAGGAACACGCCGAGCGGGGGCGCCGAGAGCGAGAGCGCGAGGCAGCCGACCAGCGCCCGGCGCATGAAGCCGAACTCGAGGAAGGGGGCGAGAAGGTCGCTCACGCCGCGCTCCCGTGCCCGTGGCCGGCCTGTTCGTGGCCGTGCTCGTGGCCGTGCGCGTGGCCGTGCGCGTGGGTGTGGGCGTGGGCGCGCTCGTGGCCGTGCGCCTGCGCGGGGTCCGGATGCGCCGGAGCGTGGTCGTGGCCGCGCGCGCACACCCCCGCCGCCTCGTCCCAGGCCTCGGAGAGGCGGGCGGCGCGGGCGAGGTTCTGGGGGGTCA
>NZ_LSIX01000775.1:0-1486 GCF_001556475.1 Methylobacterium sp. CCH5-D2
GGCGACCTCGAACGCCACCGCCGGCAGGAGCGCGGTCTCGCGGCCGGTCGGGTGGTAGTCGGGGCTGTCGCAGATCCGGTCGAACAGGACCGAGCCGGCCTCGTCCCAGAGCCAGGTGCCGGGCAGCGTCCGCGGCCGGGCCGAGAGCCCCGCGCGCACGGCCCGGGCGAAGGCCTCGCGAGCCGCGTCCGCCACGCCTCAGCCCTCCCGGGTCGCGACGAGGACGGCCAGCGCGATGCGGTCGGCCCGCGCGTAGGCCGGGTCCGCCAGTTCCTCGCCGTAGGCGTCCGGATCGTATTCCCGGTACTGGGCGGAGAGGCCAGCGCGGGCACAGGCCGTCAGCGCCGCCTCGCGGAACGGATCCTCGCCCTCGACGATGACCGAGCCCGTGAACAGGACCAGGGCGCCGCGCGGGTTCAGGCGCTCGGCCGCCGCCTCGACGACCGCGAGCGACAGGCCCTCGCCGAACGCGCCGCCGCCGTGCCGGTAGGTGCGCCCTTGCGCGTCGAGCATGAAGGGCGGGTTCGAGACCACGAGGTCGAAGCGGCCCTCGGTACCCGAGAGGAGGTCGCTCGACACCGGCACCGTGCCGGTGACGCCCGCGAGCCGGGCGTTGAGCGCCGCAGCGGCGAGCGCGTTCGGGTTGACGTCGACGAGGAGCACCTCGGCGCCGGGCGCCCGCTTGGCGACCGCGATGCCCGCCGCCCCGCTGCCGCAGCCGACATCGACCGCCCGCCGCACCGGTGCCTCGCGCCCCGCGAGATACTGGGTCACGGACGCCACGAAGCGCATCGTGTCGGGCCCGAAGAACACGGCGTCCTGGGCGGTGGGCGGGTAGGCCGCGTGCACGAAGAGTTCCCCATCGAGGCTCGACAGGCGGATCGTGGCGCGCCAGAGGTCGCCCGCCCGCGCGAGGATCCCGGCCTCGCGCATCAGCCCGAAGAGGTCCGGCGGCACGAGATCCTCGGCGAAGGGCCGGCTCCAGCCGAACACGTCGCGCAGCGACCGGGCGGGCGCGTCGCCCATGCGGCGGGCGACGTGCGCGTGGGTGGCGGGCGTCACCGTGGTGAAGGCGTAGTCCCGGGCGCGCAGGGCGGCCACCAGCGCCACGAGGGCGTCGTCCGAGGTCCAGGGCGCGCTCACGGCTTCTGACCCTCGCCTTCGGCATCCGGGCCCGCAGCCTCGGCGAGACGGCGCGCGTCGAAGGCGCCCGCGCCGAGATCCCGGGCCACCGCCGCCCAGTCGGCGGGCTCGGGCGCGCCGCGCCGGAACGGGCAGGCCCAGTCGGCCGGCACCGCGCGGCCGCTGTACTGCACCGCCTCCGAGCGCTCGCCGTGGCGGGCGAGCATCGGGTTGACGGAGCCCGCCAGATCGACGTCGCGGGCCAGGATCGTCTCGCGCAGGCGCTCGTAGCGCCCTTCCGCGCGCAGCCGCTCGAACTGGTCGTGCAGGTTGAAGACGAGGACGGGCGCCTCGAAGCGGCGGG
>NZ_LSIX01000776.1:0-779 GCF_001556475.1 Methylobacterium sp. CCH5-D2
CCGGTCTTCACCTGGACGGGCTTCTACGCCGGTTTCAACGCCGGCTACGGCTTCGGCACCGGTAACGACCGCCAGACCCCCACCGTCGTCGTGGTCAACGGCGCCAGCGGCCTGGTCGCCCCCGGCACCTCCGCCGCCCTCGGCTTCAGCAACAACCGCTCCAACACCGACGGCTTCGTCGGCGGCGGCCAGATCGGCTACAACTGGCAGCTGACCCCCGGCTCGGGCGTGGTGTTCGGCGTCGAGGCCGACGCGCAGTACGTCGACTTCGGCCGCGAGCGGAACCGCTTCGCCCTGGCCGGCGCCGGCCTGCTGCCGGGCGTGGGCGTGTTCAACCCGAACGGCCTCTCGAGCCTCGACTACTTCGGCACCGTGCGCGGCCGCCTCGGCTACGCCTTCGACCGCACCCTCGTGTACGCCACCGGCGGCTTCGCCTACGGCTCGGGCGGCGGCCGTGACTTCGGCCTGCCGAACGCCTCGCGTGACGAGTTCCAGACCGGCTACGCCGTCGGCGGCGGCATCGAGTACGCCCTGCCCACCGACTCGTTCCTGAACTTCTTCCGCTCCTCGGCCGTGACGCTGAAGGTGGAAGGTCTCTACGTGAACCTCGACCAGGGCAACCGCAACAACGGCGTGTTCGCCACCACCCCGGCCGGCGGCCTCGTCGGCATCGGCTCCCCGGGCGTCGCCCTCGTCTCCGGCGTCACCAACAGCCGCCGCGACACCGAGTTCGCCGTCGTCCGCGCCGGCGTGAACTACAAGTTCGGCTCGTACTGAGA
>NZ_LSIX01000777.1:0-851 GCF_001556475.1 Methylobacterium sp. CCH5-D2
CTGGGAGAGGGGGCGCGGCGCGGTTCACCGCACACGGCCGAACCCATCGACCGGAGCCCGTATGAGAGCACGGATCAGGCTGCTTCAGCGCACGGATATGACGACGTGCGGAGACGCCGTGTTTCCCTGACGTCGGGAGGGTGCGCACGTCCCTACCGAGCACAGACCCCGGCGCCCCCCTCCGGTACGCCGCCCGCGGCTGCGTCGTCCTGGCGGATGCGCGCGGCCGCAGTGGCGGTGCCGGGCCCGCGATCGTGCCGCCCGGTGGGGGCGCGCTCCGGCGACAGGGGCCGGTTCGTTGGAATCTGCAGGCCGTCGATGGTCGGAGCGGCACGGCCTTTGCTGCCGACGACGGCGCGGGCGGCCATCACGGCCCCGCGGGAGCCTTCCGGATGCGCGTGAAACCGGCCGGCCTCGGCCTCCCCCTCCTCGCCTGGTTCGTCGCGGTCGCCTGTCTCGGCAGCGGCATCGTGGTGGCGCCCGGCGCCCGGGCACAGGGCACGGTGACGCCGCCCGCCGGCCAGCCGCGCGTCACCGCCCCGGGCGGGCGGCGCGGAAAGGCCATCCGCTCCCACGGAGGGCGGCATCGGTGAGCCGCGTCTCCGGATCCCCGCGCGACGACACCCCCTCCCACATCCGCAACCGGAAAGACCGTCCCATGCGCACCCTCACGACAGCCACGCTCGCCCTGTGCGCCCTCGCGGGCTTGGCCGGCGCCGCGTTCGCCCAAGGATCGGTCGGCGCCCCGGCCGGCACCCCCGGGGCGACCGCACCGGGCGGCACCGAGGGGATGGCCGCCGTCCCGAACGAGCGGAATGCGATCCGCTCGGGCGACGCCATCCCGGCCGCAC
>NZ_LSIX01000778.1:0-5059 GCF_001556475.1 Methylobacterium sp. CCH5-D2
CGGGCCTCGCCCGCCTGCGCAGCCGCTCGCGCGACCTCGTGCGCAACACGAGCGAGGGCGCGCGCGCCATCGAGGTGCGCACTGCCAACACCATCGGCACCGGCATCCTCGCCGTGCCCGACAACGGCTCCGACCGGATCGACAACCAGGTCAAGGATCTCTGGGCCGAGTGGTGCGCCACCTGCGACGTCGAGGAGATCAACACCTTCGGCGGCCTGCAGCGGCTCGCCTGGATGGCGATGCTGGAGGGCGGCGACTCGGTCCTGCGCCGCATCGCCCCGCGCGACCGCTCGATGCGCGTGCCCCTCAAGCTCAAACTGCTCGAAGGGGACTTCATCGACACCGCCCGCGACATGGGCCTCTTCGAGGGGCACGCCTCCCGCCTCGGCGTCGGCCTCGGGCCGGAGGACGAGCGCCTGGGCTACTGGATCCACGGTCAGCACCCCGGCGACTTCAATTTCTACGGGGCGCCCTACCAGTCGCACTTCGTGCCGCGCGCCGACGTCATCCACCTGTTCCGGCCGCTGCGGCCCGGACAGGTGCGCGGCGTGCCGCTCTTGGCCCCCGTCCTGATGAGCGCGCGCGACCGCGCCGACCTGATGGACGCGGTGCTGATCAAGGCCAAGACCGAGGCCTGCTTTGCCGTCTTCGTCGAGAGCGCGGACGGCGCCCCGGCCCGCACCGTCGGCGGCGCGACCAAGGAGGGCGGCTCGGCTGTCGGCCGCCTGATCGAGAAGCTCGCGCCGGGCATGATCAACTACCTGCGCCCCGGCGAGAAGGCGACATTCGCCGAGCCGACGAGTTCGGGCCAGTTCGCCGAGGTGTATCTGGCCGCCGCCATGGCCTTCGCGGCGGGCACCGGGCTCACCTACGATGAGCTGACCGGCGACCTGCGGCAGGCGAACTACTCGTCCTTGCGCGCCGGCAAGATCATCGGTCGGCGGCTTGCCCTGATGGATCAGGAGCACGTCGCCGTGCCCCAGCTCGTGCGGCGCGTCGTCGGGTGGTTCGAGGACGCGGCGGTGATGAACGGCGCGCTGCGGCCCCGCCGCGGCGGCTACCGCTGGGACTTCATCCTGCCGGCGGTTGATCCGATCGACCCGAGGAAGGACTTGGAGGCCGACATCCTGGCGGTGCGCGCCGGCCGGATGACGCCCCAGGAGTTCCTGGGAAGCTGGGGGCAGGATTGGCGCAAGGTGGTCGCCGACTTCGGGACCTTCTTCGACGTCCTCGACAAGACGCCCGGCAAGCTCGTCCTCGACATCGACCCGCGCCGGACCTCGCAGACCGGCGTGGCGCAACTGCCCCCGGGCGGGGCCTACCCGACCGATCCCGAGAAACCCGCGGCCTGACCGCCTCAACGGAATCCACCATGACGCGCTCGGTTCCGGCGCCCGCTGGCGCACGCACCCGCTCCACCCCCCGCATTGGTCCGGACGGCTTCGAGCCCGGTGCGACCGCGACCCGCGCGGCGAGCTTCACGCCGGGCACCTACGATCCGGTCGGTCGCACCATCGACGCGGTGTTCTCATCCGGCGCCCGGGTGAAGCGGTGGGGCGGCTACGAAGAGCTGGCCGTCTCGGCCGACGCGATCGACCTCGGCCGGGCGGCTTCCGGGCGGATGAACTTCCTGTTCAACCACAACCAGAACCGCCCGATCGGCGTCGTGGAGGATGCCCGCTTCGAGGCTGGCATCCTCGTCGGGCGCCTGCGCTTCGCCGACACGGACGACGGGCGCAGCTTCGAGGGTCAGGTCGCCCGCGGCGAGCTGTCCTCGATCTCCGTCGGCTACCGCGTCACGACCTGGACCCTGACCAGCATCGACGATGAGGTCGAGGTCTGGCGCGCCGACAAGTGGGAGCTGCTCGAAGTCTCCCTCGTCACCGTTCCCGCCGATCCGCAGGCCGCCGTGCGGTCCGTACCGGCCGAGACGCTTCCTACCCCCCAGTCCACCCCGCACTCAGAGGAGAGCGACGTGCTTCGTCGTAATTCGCCCCAGGGCACGCCGCCCGTCGAGACCGCCCCCGTCGTCCCGGTCGCCCCGGCCGCGCCTGTCGAGACCCGTGCGGCCCCGTCCGCGCCGGTGGCGCCCGTCCTCGACGGTCAGGCTCTCGTCCGCGCCGAGCGGGAGCGCTCGGCCACGATCCTCGACATCGGCCGCCGCTCCGGCCTGCCGCAGGACCAGATCGACGCCGCCATCGCCGACGGCACCACGGCCGAGGCCTTCCGCAATCGCGGTTTCGAGCACATGGCGAATCGCACCGGAGCCGTGGTCACCGGTCAGGGCACCCGGGCCCAGATCGTCGGTCAGGGCGACGACGAGAAGCGGGGCGCCGCGATCGAGAACGCGCTCCTGCACCGCTACGACCCGCGCGGTGTCCAGCTCACCGACCACGCGCGCGAGTTCCGCGGCCTCACGCTCCTGGAGATCGGCAGCGAGTGCCTGGAAGCGCGCGGCGTCAAGACCCGCGGCATGGGCAAGCACGAGCGCGCCCAGGCCATGCTGCAGATGCGCTCGGAGGCCTCCGAGATCGCCCTGCGCTCGGGCGGCGGCATGACGACCTCGGACTTCCCCAACATCCTCGCCAACGTCGCCAACAAGACCCTGCGGATGGGCTATCAGGCCGCCCCGCAGACCTTCCGGCCGCTGGTGCGCGTCGTCACCGTGCCCGACTTCAAGCCGGTCTCCCGCGTGCAGCTCGGCGAGGCGCCCCGCCTGGAGAAGGTCAACGAGCGCGGCGAGTTCAAGCGCGGCAAGATGGGCGACGCGGCCGAGAAGTACGCCGTCTCGACCTACGGCAAGATCGTCGCGATCACCCGGCAGGTCATCATCAACGACGACCTCGACGCCTTCACCCGCATCCCGCGCTCGTTCGGTGTGGCTGCCGCGAACCTCGAGTCGGACCTCGTCTGGGGCGAGATCACGGGCAACCCGCTGATGGCCGACGGCTTCGCGCTGTTCTCGGCCGAGCACGCCAACCTCGGCGCGGGCGGCGGCATCGGCGTCGATACGGTCGGCACCGCGCGCGAGGCCATGCGCAACCAGACCGGCCTCGACGGCAAGACGCTGCTCAACGTGTCGCCGACCTACCTCGTGGTGCCGGTCGCCCTGGAGACCAAGGCCGAGCAGTTCCTCGGCATGATCTACCCGACGAAGACGGCGGACGCCGTCACCGACACGATGCGCAAGCTCAAGCCGATCTCCGAGCCGCGCCTCGACGCGGTGAGCAAGACGAACTTCTACGTCTTCGGCGATCCGGCCCAGATCGACCTGATCGAGCTGGCCTATCTGGAGGGCGCCGAGGGCCTCTACACGGAGACCCGCATGGGCTTCGACGTCGATGGCGTCGAGGTGAAGGTCCGCCAGGACGTCGGCGCCAAGGTGATCGACCACCGCGGCGCGTGGCGCTCGCAGTAAGGCGCCCCGCTCAACCGGGGCCCGCGCCACCCGCGCGCGGGCTCCGGCCCAACCGATCCCTCCCGCACTCCAGCGAGCCTTTCGGCCGAGAGAGCCCATGCGTAATTTCGTGATGAGCGGTTGCACCCTGACCGCGCTGGCCGCCGCGGCGGTCAAATCCGGCGACCTCGTGGTGGCCAACGCCGTGTTCGGCGTGGCGACCGGCGACGCCGCAATCGGCCAGGAGTTCGAGCTCGACACCTCCGGCGGCGTCTACGACCTGCCCAAGGTCGCCGCCGAGGCCTGGGACTTCGGACAGGTGCTCTACTACGACGCCGCCGCCAAGAAGGTCACCGAGACGCAGGCGGCCAACCTGAAGATCGGCGTGGCCGTAAACCCGAAGGGCGAGGCGGCCAACGCGCCGATCGGCCGGGTCCGGCTCAACAAGAGCTTCTGAGCCCGTGCCCGCGCCGTTCGCCCGCCTCGCGCGCGCCGCCGGCCGCACGACGGACCGGGTGTTCGGCGAGCGCTTCCACCTCATCCCCCGGCAGGCGCCCGCCAGCGCGCCGGGGCGCCGCGACGTCAACGCCCGGCGCGAGGCCGAGCCGGGGGCCCCGCCCATCCCCTTCACGGGGGTGTTCGTGGCCCCCGGCGCGCTCGCCCACGCGCGGGGCCGCGCCATGGCGGACTCGACCACCCACGCGATCGCCGCCGAGCAGCCCCGGGTGGATGTCGCGGTCGACGCGCTTGCGGAGCGCCCGCAGGCCGGCTGGCACGTCCTGCGCCTCGACACGGGCGCGCGCTTCGAGATCACCCACTGCCTGCCCGTCGATCTCGGGCGGCTCAGCCTGCATCTGGCGGAGATCCGATGAGCCTTGCCCGCACGGCCCTGCGGCTCGCCGCGATCGAGGCGTTCCTGGCCGACCCCGTGATCGACCGCCAGGTCGAGGGCCGGATCTTCGACAGCCGCATCGAGGCGATCGACCACCGCGAGCCGATGCCGGTGATCTTGGTGACCACCGACACCACGAAGGCCAAGGCGTACTCGGCCAACAACGGCGGCGCCCCCTTCGAGCTGACCTGCAGCCTCACGGTCGAGATCTCCGCCACGGTGGTCGATGGCGAGGGAGCGGAGGCCGAGTTCGGGGTGGTCGCCACCAACCGCGAGCTTGAGGCGCTCCTCGACCTGCTCGAAGACCGGGTGATCGGCGCGCTCACCTACGCGGACACGCCGGCCTCCCGGCTCCTGCGCGAGGCGGTGACGAAGCGGGTGACGGACTACGTCTCCGAGCGCTTTCCGAGCGACCAGACGGGCGAGAAGCTCGCGATCCGCTACGTCGTGTTCGACGTGGTGCTGAAAGATCCCGAACTCCCCGACGCCGCCGCGCCCGTGTCGGGCCCCTACGCCAGCCTGCCGGAGCCCCTGCGCACGGTGGCGCGCGCGCTCACCACCGGCTCGGCCCGGGCGACCTGCGACCGGCTCGCCGGCCTCAGCGTCGGCGAGGCGGCGCCCCCGCTCGCGGGCCTCGACATCACCTTCGCGCCCCAGGCGCTCCGCCCCGACACCCGGCCGGACCCGGCCGCCGACGACGCCGCCGGCCGCACCCACGGCCTCACCCTCGACCTGCCCGCGAGCCCGTAGATGCGCAAGCACGTCACCCC
>NZ_LSIX01000779.1:0-8179 GCF_001556475.1 Methylobacterium sp. CCH5-D2
ACGAAGCCGATCGGCCAGGGCACGGGCCTCGGCCTCTCGATGATCTACGGCTTCGCCCAGCAGTCGGGGGGGCAGGTCCGGATCTACTCGGAGGTCGGCCAGGGCACCACGGTGTGCATCTACCTGCCGCGCTACTACGGCGACGCCTCACCGGACGAGGGCGGCGTCGAGCGCACGCCTGCCGCCTTCGCGGAGGCCGGCGAGACCGTGCTGGTCGTGGACGACGAGCCCTCCGTGCGCATGCTGGTGACGGACGTGCTCTGCGATCTCGGCTACGCGGTGATCGAGGCCGCCGACAGCGTCGCCGGCCTCAAGGTGCTGCGCTCGGACGTGCGCATCGACCTGCTGATCACCGATGTCGGCCTGCCCGGGGGCATGAACGGCCGGCAGATGGCCGATGCGGGCCAGGACGTCCGCCCGCAGCTCAAGACCCTGTTCATCACCGGCTATGCCGAGAACGCCGCCGTCGGCAACGGCCACCTGCGGCCGGGCACGCAGGTGCTGACCAAGCCGTTCGCGATCGATACGCTGGCCTCCCGGGTCCGCGCGCTGATGAGCCTTTAGGGCGTCCGGGCACGGCTGCCGGGCCGGGCCGCCGCCTCAGGGAGAGGCCGGCCCGGCGACCGGGAAATCGAGGCGCACCACCACGCCGCCCTCCGAGCTGTGCCGGAGGACGCCGCCGAGCTGGCTCGCCAGTCCCTGGCAGATGCGGAAGCCGAGACTCCTGCCGGCCTCTGGGTCGAACGCGGCGGGCAGACCCCGCCCGTCGTCGGCGATGGTCAGCATCAGGCGCTCCGGCGTCAGCTGGTCCAGCCGGACCGTGATGGTGCCGCGCCCACCCGGGACGAAGGCGTGCTTGAGGGCGTTGGTGACCACCTCGACCACGAGGAGGGACAAGGTCGTCAGGCGTGGCAGGTCGAGCTGGACGTGGGAGGCATCGACCAGGCAGACGACGTTGCGTGCGCCGGTCGCGTCGAGCAGGTCGGAGCACAGCTCCTGCAGGTACCGGCCGACCGGCTGGCTCACCCGCTCCGGGTCGTAGAGGCGCCGGTGGATCCGGGAGATCGTCTCGAGGCGCACGCGCGCCTCGTCCAGGGCCGACAGCGCCGCCGACGGATCCGCGCCGACCTTCCTCTTCTGAAGGGTGAGCAGCGCGGCGACGAACTGCATGTTGTTGGCGACGCGGTGCTGCAACTCCTGGAACATGGTCCGCTGCTGCTCGTACAGCGTCGCGGTGACGGCACGCTCGGCCTGCAGGCGCGTGCCGGCGCGCTGCATGAGGTGGATCAGCGCGATGTCGACCCCCACGATGCCGGCATAGAACAGCAGCGCGAGCGCGGTCGCCCCGTCCAGCGCGTAGGATCCGGTCGGCGGCAGGAAGAAGTACCAGGCGGAGAGGCCGCACAGCACCGCGCAGACGATGCCCGGCCGCAGGCCGCAGAAGAAGGTCGTGAGGATCACGGCCGGGAAGAAGGTCAGGTAGGGAAAGCCCGGCGGCAGCACGTCGTCGACCGCGAAGCGCAGCGCGAGCGCGATTCCGGTCGCCGCCACGGCCGCGACGTCGCCCATCCAGGGATGGGCGCGCAGCCGCCCCGTGAGGTGGGCCAGGACGCGGAGATCGGGTCGATGCCGTGACGTCGCGGTCGAGCTGATGAGGACACTCCCGTTCGGGTGAGGCCGGCCGGGCGGCCCGCCATGCGCACCCGCACCGTTACGGCGAACCCGGCCTTAACAGGTGCTTAACGGCCCGGCGGCGCCGGTGCCGAAGGTCTCGATCCGGCATCACGCGGGTCCCAGCGCGCGATCGGCGATTCGCGCGCGGCACACCCGGCCGCGGCGGCTACTTGTCGAAGATGGCCTGGAGGGCGGCCCGCTCTTTCGTCGCCGGCAGCGCGATGAGCGCCAGGATCCGGGCCTTGTCCGGCGTGAGGTCGCCCGCGAACACCGCGCCGGCCTTGAGCAGCGTGTTGCCGCCGCCCTTGAAGCCGTAGACCGGCAGGGCGCGCCCGTCGTAGACCTTGGTGGCCACGATGACCGGAACGCCCTT
The DNA here is from genome assembly GCF_001556475.1 of Methylobacterium sp. CCH5-D2. Taxonomy (NCBI): domain Bacteria; kingdom Pseudomonadati; phylum Pseudomonadota; class Alphaproteobacteria; order Hyphomicrobiales; family Methylobacteriaceae; genus Methylobacterium; species Methylobacterium sp. CCH5-D2. The sequence continues at coordinate 2,048 of NZ_LSIX01000779.1, forward strand.
GGCGATCACCTCGGCGATGGCGTCGTGCATCTCCGCGTTCATGTTGCCCCAGCCATAGGCCTCGACCACGATCGCCTCGGCGCCGGTCTCTGCCGCGTGGCGGACCTGACTGCCGTCGGCGCCGGCATACATCGCGACCAGATCGATCCGCGGCATCCGCTCGGGCAGCGGCAGGGTCTGGCGCCGCAGCGACTTCCGGCTGAAGACGACCCGGTCCTCGTCCACGTAGCCGAGGATGCCCGCATCCCCCGAATTGAAGGTCTCGACGTTGCTCGTGTGGGTCTTGCGGACCTCGCGCGCCGCGTTGATGCGGTGGTTGAGGGTCACCGTGACCCCGAGGCCGGCCGATCCGTCCGCCAGGATCTGGCGCGCCGCGTTGAGGAGGTTGCGCGGGCCGTCCGCGTCCCAGTCGGACGCGTTGCGCTGCGCGCCGACCAGCACCACCGGCTTGTCGCTCTTCAGCGTCAGGTCGAGGAAGTAGGCGGTCTGGTCGAGGGTGTCGGTGCCGTGCAGGACGATCGCGCCCCGAACGCCCGGGTCGGCCAGGATCTCATCGACCTTGCGCGACAGCGCCGGCCAGCGGTCCGGCCCCATGTAGTCGCTCGGGACGTTGCTGAACTCGGTGACCGCGATGGTGGCGATGTCCTTCAGCTTCGGCACGGCCGAGACGAGGTCCTCGCCCGACAGCGCCGGCACCGGCGCATGGGTGGTGGGGTCGAGCTTCATCGCGATCGTGCCGCCGGTCGCGACCACGGCGATCTTCGGAAGCTCCGCGGCACCCGCCTGGGCCCCGAGCAAAGTCAAGCCGGCGAGGCCGAGCAGCGTTTGCCTGAGAAACTCTCCAGCCATACCCAAACCTCCGTCGCCGAGAATCGGCCATTCGAACACCCTGCACGACGCGAGGGTTCCTCACATCCGCGGTGATGCTTCGCGGGACGCACGACGCCGACCGGGACGACTTCCGCTCGCGATCTAACGACCTTTGCGGGTATGGGATAGACGCACTGCGGCGCTACGGATCTGGTCGGTAACGATGCACCCACCTGTCGCCCTCGTCGGGAACCTCGGGACCGACGACGAGGTCCGGTACCTCGCGGCATTGTCCGCCGCGATGCCCGAGGAGTGCGTCCGGCCGTTTCGCGCGCTGACGGAGATGGAACGGGCCACGGTCGAGGTCGCGGTCGTGGCCAACTCCGACCCCGCGGAGGTGGCGCGGCTGCCGCGCCTCGCCTGGATCCACTCCCTGTGGGCCGGTGTCGAGCGTCTCGTGCGGGATCTCGGCGCCGGGGCGCCGCCGATCGTGCGGCTGGTCGATCCCGAACTCGCCCGCACCATGGCCGAGGCCGTCCTGGCCTGGACCTACTACCTGCAGCGCGACATGCCCGCCTATCGGCGCCAGCAGGAGGCGGCGATGTGGCGCCCGCGGGCCTACCGCGCGCCGGCCGACACGACGGTCGGGCTGCTCGGGCTCGGCGCCCTCGGCGCCGCGGCGGCGCATCGGCTGCTCGAGGCGGGCTTCCGCGTGGCGGCCTGGAGCCGGTCGGCTCCGTCCGCGACGGCCCGCGCGGCGCTGCCGCCGATCGTGACCTGCGCCGGTCCCGACGCGCTGCCGGATCTCCTCGCGCGCAGCGACATCGTGGTCTGCCTGCTCCCGCTGACTGCGGAGACCCGCGGCCTCCTCGATGCGCGGCGGCTTGCCGCGATGAAGCCGGGCGGTGCCCTCGTCAACCTCGCGCGTGGGCCGATCGTCGTCACCGGGGACCTGCTCGCCGCCCTCGATGCCGGCCATCTCTCGCACGCGGTCCTCGACGTGTTCGACGCCGAGCCGCTGCCCGCCGGTTCCCCGCTGTGGCGGCACCCGGACGTCACGGTCCTGCCGCACGTCGCGGCTCCGACGAACCCCGTGACCGCCGCGGCCGTGGTCGCGGGCAACCTGCGCGCCTATCGGGCGACCGGGCGGATACCCGCCTCCGTCGATACCGCGCGCGGCTACTGACGCGCCTGCGCATCGCGTCCTCCCCGGGCCGAGCGCCGAAGCCGGGCCGGCCGGTCCACCGCCGCGTCGCACCCGTTGTCCTGAATCAAGGCGGCCGGGATGCCCCTCGATAGAAGGAGCCTTCGGGCGCGCGGGCCCTCGCGGATCGGGCCTGCCCGTCCGGACGGGGGCCGGGCAGGCGCACCGGGCGAGGCATTCGGATGGCGAGCGAGCGAGCCCATCGGGTCCACGAGCCGGTGCGCGCGCGGAGCGCGGCGATCCGCGGGCCGGCGGCGCGCCCGCTCGCCCCTCCCGACGCGACGGCCGACGATGCCCCCCACGACACGCGGCAGATCCATGCCCTGCCGGTCCCCGAGGTCCTCGGACGCTTCGGGACCGTCCCGCATACGGGTCTGACGGAGGCGGAGGCCCGCGCACGGCTCGCACGGTTCGGTGGCAACGTGATCGCCGCCAGGGAGCGGGCCGGCGCACTGGGCCTGCTCCTGCACCAGTTCGCGAGCCCCGTCGTCTACCTGCTCGCGGCGGCCGCCGCCCTGTCGCTCGCCTTCGGCGACTGGCGGGAGACGGCGGCGATCGTCGCGGTCCTGGCGGTCAATACCGGCCTCGGCTTCTTCACCGAACTGCGCGCGGCTCGCTCCGTCGAGGGATTGCGGGCCCTGTGCACGCATGCGGCCCGCGTGCGCCGCGACGGGCACGCGCGGGTGCTCGCCGCGGAGCAGCTCGTCCCGGGCGACATCGTGCTGGTCGAAGGCGGCGACGCCGTGCCGGCCGACCTCCGGCTGATCGACGCGTCGAACCTCGGCGTGGACGAGTCCATGCTCACCGGCGAGGCCGTTCCGGTGGACAAGTCGGCCGATCCGGTCGCCCCCGGCGCACGCTTGGCCGAGCGCGCCTCCATGATGTTCCGGGGCACCCTGGTGACCCGCGGCAGCGGCACGGGCGTCGTCGTCGCGACGGGGGCGGGAACCGAGCTCGGCCATGTGTCGCAGCTCGTCGAAGGCGCCGAGCCCGACGCCTCGCCGCTGGAGCGTCGCCTGGAGCGCCTGTCCGGCCAGATGGTCTGGGCGGTCCTGGCGACGGCCGCCCTCCTCGCCGGTCTCGGCGTGGCGGCCGGCAAGGACCTTCGCCTCATGGCCGAGGCGAGCATCGCGCTCGCCGTCGCGGCCATCCCGGAAGGCCTGCCGATCGTGGCGACCCTGGCGCTCGCGCGCGGCCTGTGGCGCATGGCGCGGAAGAACGCGCTGATCGAGCGCCTCGCGGCCGTCGAGACGCTCGGCGCCACCACCGTGATCCTGACCGACAAGACCGGCACCGTTACCGAGAACCGGATGACGGTGCGGCACCTGTCGCTGCCCTCGGGCGAGGTGGACCTGGCCGAGCCTGGCCGAGGCGGCGCCGGGGCCGAGCGTCTTCTCCGCGCGGCCATGCTCTGCAACGATGCGGCGCTCGGGCAGGGCCCGGGCGGGGCCAGCGGCGACCCGATGGAGCAGGCGCTGCTGCGGGCGGGCCGTGCCGGCGGGCTCGACCGTGCGGCGCTCCTGCGCGACTGGCCGCTCGTCGGAAAGCACGCCTTCGACGCGGCCACGCGGATGATGGCGACGGTCCACACCGCCGGGCAGGGGTACGTGGCGCTCGTCAAGGGCGCGCCGGAGGCGGTGCTCGCCGCCTCGCGCCGCGTCGGCGATGCGCAGTGCCCCGTCCCCCTCGACGGCGCCGCCCGGGACCTGTGGCGCCGCCGCGTGGAGGCCATGGGCGCGCGGGGCCTGCGGGTCATCGCCTGCGCCGAGGCCCCCCTGGCGGATGCGCGGGCCCGCCCGTTCGAGGATCTCGCCGTCCTGGGATTGATCGGGCTGGAGGACCCGGCGCGCGCGGACGTCCCGGCCGCGCTGGCGGCTTGCCGCGCGGCCGGCATCCGCGTGGTGATGGTCACGGGCGATCACGCCGTCACGGCCCGGAGCGTCGCCGAGTCGGTCGGGCTCGCGCGGCCGGGCGACCGGGTCGCGGAGGGCGTTCCGGGCGACGGGGATCCGGAGGGGCTCGCGGACGTCTCGGTCTTCGCCCGGGTGAGCCCCGCCGAGAAGCTGTCGCTGGTCCGGGCGTACCAGGAGAGAGGCGAGATCGTCGCCATGACCGGCGACGGCGTCAACGACGCCCCGGCCCTGAAACAGGCCGATATCGGCGTGGCGATGGGCGGGCGGGGAACCGACGTGGCGCGCGAGGCGGCCGCCATGGTCCTGCTGGACGACGCCTTCCCGACCATCGTCGGCGCGATCCGCGAGGGGCGGATCATCTTCGACAACATCCGCCGCTTCGTCGCCTACCTGCTGTGCTGCAACCTGAGCGAGGTGCTGGTCGTCGGGCTCGCGGTCCCGACGGAACTGCCGCTGCCCATCCTGCCGCTGCAGATCCTCTACCTGAACGTCGTGACCGACATGTTCCCGGCCTTCGCGCTCGCGCTGGGGGAGGGGCCGGACGACATCCTCGAACGCCCCCCGCGCGACCCGAAGGAGCCCATCCTCGGAAGCGCCCAATGGGTCCGGATCGCCGCCCACGCCGCCGCCATGACGGCCGCGACGTTCGGGGCCCTGGCGGTCGCCGCCCTGTGGCTCGGCCTCGACCGGGCCGGGGTGGTGACCGTGACGTTCCTGACGCTCGCCTTCACGCAGCTCTGGCAGATCTTCAACATGCGGGCCCCGGGCTCGCATCCGCTCCGCAACGAGGTCACCCGCAACCCCTGGGTCTGGGCCGCCCTGCTGCTTTGTACGGTGCTGCTCGTCGGGCCGGCCTACCTGCCTCCGGTCGGCGCCGTGCTCGGCATCGTCCCGCCCGATCCGGCCATGTGGGGCGTGATCCTCGGCGCGAGCCTCGCGCCGCTCCTCCTCGTCGAGCTCCGGGCGATGATCGTCGGCGAGCCGAGGCGGCCGAGGCGGCCGAGGCCCGCATGACCGCCGCCGGCCTCGGGGCGCGGGCCGAGGGCCAGCCTCACCGCTGCTCGAAGCGGGCCTGGAGGCTGTGGCCGTGCAGCTTTGCCGAAAGCACGACCTTCGTGCCCACCGCCAGCGGCGCCTTCAGGTCGCCGACGAGCCTGTTCGGAGCCGCAGGCCTCAGGGTCACGGTCTCCGTCCTACCCCCGGCCTGGATGAAGGCCTTGGCCGCCAGGCCGGCCGTGTCGACCGGCTTCCCCGCCTCGTCGCTGAGGAAGAACGTGACGCCGCTCTCGGTGGCGACGAACTCGACCGGATGGCCGTCCGAGACCGTGGTCTGGCCGCCGTTCGGGCCGGCGCCGAGCGCCGGCGTGGCGCCGAGCGCCAGGACGAGGGCCGCGGCGCGGAGTGCGGTGCGCATGGTGATGTCCCTTCTGGGTGGGTGAGGGCGGCCTCAGAACGCCTCGGCCGGGGTGGATCTCGGGGCGTCGGGCGAGGCCTCCGGCCGGCGCCGGGCCTCCGCCCGCAGCCGCTCGAGCGGCCCGCGGCCGAAGGTCAGGAAGAGGACCGGCGTCAGGACCGTGTCGAGGAGCGTGGCGCTGATCAGGCCGCCGAAGATCGTCACCGCCACCGGGTGCAGGATCTCCTTGCCGGGCGCGTCCGCGCCGACCAGCAGCGGCACCAGGGCGATGCCGGCCGAGAGCGCCGTCATCAGCACCGGCGCCAGCCGCTCCAGGCTGCCGCGGATCACGAGGTCGCGCCCGAACGGCATGCCCTCGTGGATCGCGAGGTTCAGGTAGTGGCTGATCTTGAGGATGCCGTTGCGCGTGGCGATGCCCGTCAGCGTGATGAAGCCGATCATCGAGGCGACCGAGAGCGGCTGCCCGGCGAGCCACAGGGCCGCCACCGAGCCGATCAGCGCCAGCGGGATGCTGCCGAGGATGATCAGCGTGAACACGACGGAACGGTAGCGGCTGTAGAGCAGCGCGAAGACCAGCGCGAGCGAGAGGAGCGAGAGCAGGCCGATGGTCCGGCTCGCCTCGGCCTGCGCCTGGAACGAGCCCTCCAGACTGGTGGCGTAGCCGTCGGGCAGGTGCGTCGCGGCGACCCTCTCCCGGATGGCCTGGACGATCCGGCCCATGTCGGCGCCGGCCTGCGTGTTGGCCTGGACCACGATGCGGCGGCGGGCGTTCTCGCGCAGGATCTGGTTCG
>NZ_LSIX01000077.1:0-216 GCF_001556475.1 Methylobacterium sp. CCH5-D2
GCACGGAACCGCCGAGGGCGACGCGGCGGACGAGGTCCGGACGGTGACGTGGCAGCGCCAGCACGGCGAGGCCCGTGAGGAGCGGCAGGAGGATGGTCGCGGTGAGCATCGGGTCCAGTCCCCTCAGGGCCACAGCATCAGGGCGCCGGCGGCGAGCGCCGCCGCGGTCCAGGCGAACAGGCCGAGCGTGTAGAGGTAGAGGCGCCCGGCCTGCAG
>NZ_LSIX01000780.1:0-211 GCF_001556475.1 Methylobacterium sp. CCH5-D2
GATCGCCGCCGCCGTGACGGCGGCCGGCGCGAGCTTCGTGCTCGCCGCCGACAGCGTGGCGATGGCCGAGCACGCCGCCGGCCTCGGGCTGATCGCGCCGGACGCGGTGGCGTCCGTGCAGGCGGAGCGCGCGGCCGCCCCGCCCGAGCCCGCGACCGGCCCGCTTCCGGGCATGCTGCGCCCCTCCGAGCCCCCGCCCACGGTGGTGATC
>NZ_LSIX01000781.1:0-486 GCF_001556475.1 Methylobacterium sp. CCH5-D2
CCCGCCGCGATCTCGACGTTGGCCGAGGCCGCCGAGGCCGTGAAGCCGTCGCCGCGCCGGCCGACCCGGGCGCCGTCGTAGGCGCGCGCCCCGTCGAGCAGGTTGAGGGCCTGCGCCCGCCGCACCGCCGCCCGTGGCGCGAGCCAAGCGAGCGCCTTGAGCGCGGAGGCGGTGCGCGACATCGGCTCAATCCCGGCTGAAGCTGGCGTAGGTGGTGCGGATCGGCTCGGGCTGCGTTCCGACCTGGGCGGCGATCTCGTCGCGCACGGAGCGCATGTCGGAGAGCGAGCGGTAGGTGACTTCGCGGTTGTCCGCGAAGCGCACCTTGCTCGCCCCCGTGGCGATCGCCTCGTTGATCGCGTCGAGATCGGCTTGGGTCCAGGGCATGGCGGGCTCTCAGAACCAGTCGGAGGTGTCCCGCCCGAACCAGTCGGCGGCTTGCGCCGCGGCCGGTTCAGGGGCGGGACACCTCCGACTGGTTCTGAG
>NZ_LSIX01000782.1:0-2182 GCF_001556475.1 Methylobacterium sp. CCH5-D2
GACCATGGTGGCGCTCAAGCTCCGGGTGCGTGCCCGTCCCGGCCGGACCGCTTGGCCGATCCGGGACGTCGTCCCTGACGGAACGACATGCCCGCACGGCGCCTGTTTGGGAAGCCCGCGCGACGGTGCCGCGGCGTTTCTGCAACAGGCGGGTTCGTCGGTGGATTCCACCCGGAAAACACAGCCTTGCGCCTTGTGGCGGAGTGCCGTCGGCCGTATATCGCGCTTGCCCAATTTCGCACGTGCCTGTGGCCGCGTGTCGGTTGGTGGGCATCCGGTCAACTGCCGGACAGCCGCCAGGGGTCTTAAAGGATCGATGGTCGCAAGGGTGGATCCCTACGGCCGGCATCCGGGTGGCGACACCAGACCCCGACAACAACCGACAGCCGGAGGCGAAACCGGCGAACCCCGCTCTCCACGGGGGACGCAGCTTAAAGCAACGACGAACGGGCTTTTTTGGTCTCGTCGGCCCTCCAAAGGCCGGCACCGAAGAGGCTTGTTTATCCTTGCCCGGCGTGCGGTTGGGGTTTCCCCCTACCAATCCACGGCAGCTTCCGGGTGCTTCCCGCGCCCGCGTTCATCCGCGCGTCTCCAACGCGTGCGGGTGCCGCGACGCATCGCCCCCTGACGCCGACGGCCCCACACGGCCGTCACGATCGACATCATGCGCCCGCACAGGCCGGGCGCAGCCGATATCTGCTGGGGAACGCTCATGACCGACCGTATCCGCGACTTCCTGCGCGTGCGCCGCGACCTCGGCCAGGACGAGGGCCCGGTGATGGTGCTCGACCTCGACGTGGTGCGCGACAACTACACGGCGTTCGCCCGTGCGCTGCCCGACACCCGGGTGTTCTACGCCGTGAAGGCGAACCCGGCCCCGGAAGTGCTGCGCCTGCTCGCCGAGATGGGCTCCTGCTTCGACACGGCCTCCGTCGCCGAGATCGAGATGGCGCTGGCCGCCGGCGCCTCGCCCGACCGCATCTCCTTCGGCAACACCATCAAGAAGGAGCGCGACGTCGTCCGCGCGCTGAAGCTCGGCATCCGCCTGTTCGCGATCGACTGCGAGGTCGAGGCCGACAAGATCGCGCGCGCGGCGCAGGCCGCCGCCGTCGAGACGGCCGAGATCCAGGTCTTCTGCCGCATCCTCTGCGACGGCGCGGGCGCCGACTGGCCGCTCTCGCGCAAGTTCGGCTGCGTGCCCGAGATGGCGGTCGACGTGCTGGAGCACGCCCACCGCCAGGGCCTCCACGCCTACGGCGTGTCGTTCCACGTCGGCTCGCAGCAGGCCAACACCGAGGCCTGGGACGGGGCGCTGGCCTCGGCCTCGGCGATCTTCCAGGACTGCGCCACCCGGGGCATCGGCCTGTCGATGGTCAACCTCGGCGGCGGCTTCCCGACCAAGTACCTCAAGGCGGTTCCGGGCGTGGAGAGCTACGGCGACGCGATCTTCCGCGCGCTCACCAAGCATTTCGGCAACCGGATCCCCGAGACGATCATCGAGCCGGGCCGCGGCATGGTCGGCAACGCCGGCCTGATCGAGGCGGAGGTGGTGCTGGTCTCGAAGAAGTCGCAGGCCGAGGACGAGGTGCGCTGGGTCTATCTCGACATCGGCAAGTTCGGTGGCCTCGCCGAGACGATGGACGAGTCGATCCGCTACGCGATCCGCACGGAGCACGACGCCGACCGCATGAGCCCCTGCGTCATCGCCGGGCCGACCTGCGACTCGGTCGACGTTCTCTACGAGAAGCAGCACTACCCGCTGCCGGTCTCCCTCTCGATCGGCGACAAGGTGCTGATCGAGGGCGCGGGCGCCTACACCACGACCTACGCGGCGGTGGCCTTCAACGGCTTCCCGCCCCTGCGCCAGATCGTGATCTGACCCGGCGCTCGGAGCGCGGAACGTGCTCCGCGCTCAGGGGGTCTCGAACCCCACGCTGCAAAGCCTTGCAGATCCCCGTCCGGCCGCGCTCCGCGGTCCGGGCGGCCTCGTGTCCACGCCCCCTTCATCGATCCCCGGGGATGATCGGTCATGATCGAGATCCGCACCGAGCACGCCGCCGACGTCGCGCCGCGCGAGCGCCTGCTCGACGCCTGCTTCGGCCCGAACCGCTTCGCCAAGACCTCCGAGCGCCTGCGCGAAGGACGTCTCCCCGCGCGCGGCCTCGCCTTCACGGCGACGCGC
>NZ_LSIX01000783.1:0-4164 GCF_001556475.1 Methylobacterium sp. CCH5-D2
ACCCGTACCCGGTCGCCTACCTGCCGCTGAGCCGCGACGGCGAGGCCCAGCGCCTCGCCTACATGGACGTGGCCCCGCTGGGCACGCCGAATGGCCGCACGGTGCTGCTGCTCCACGGGCGCAACTTCCCGTCGAGCTACTGGGCGCCGGTGATCGCCGCGCTCGCGGGCGCGGGCTACCGGGTGGTGGCGCCCGACCAACTCGGCTTCGGCAAGTCGGCCAAGCCCGTCGGGCCCTTCACCTTCGACCGCATGGCCGCCGACACCGCCGCGCTCCTCGACGCCCTGGGTCTGCGCCGGGTGGACGTGGTGGCCCACTCGATGGGGGGCATGCTCGCCGTGCGGCTTGCCCGCAACGCGCCGGAGCGGGTTAACAGCCTCGTCCTGGAGGCGCCGATCGGGCTGGAGGATTACCGCTTCAGCGTGCCGCCGGTCGCGGACGACGTGCTGCTGAAGCGCGAGGGCGATCTCACCGCCGCGGCCTACCGGAAGCAGCTGATGACGAGCTACGCCCTTTCCCTGCCGGAATCGACGATCGAGCCCTTCGTGGAGATCCGCGAGCGGGTGAAGGGCTCGGGCGAGTACCCGCGTTGGCTCCGGTCCTTCGTGAACTCCTACCAGGCGATCTGGGGCCAGCCGGTGGTGCACGAGATCCCGCTGGTGCAGGCGCCGACCCTGTTCCTGATGGGCGGCAACGACCGCAACGCCCCCGGCAAGCCCTACGCCCCGCCGGATCTCGCCGCGCAGATGGGGCACAACGTCGAGAACGCGCAAGCGCTCGCCGCCCGGATGCCGAAGGGCCAAGCGGAGGTGTTCGACGGCGTCGGCCACCTCGTCCACATGGAGGCCACCGACCGCTTCAACGCCCGGGTGCTGGAGTTCCTCGACGGGCATTGACGCGCCCTCCCTCCGCCCTCAGAGGGGGGAGGAAGGACGGCTCGGTTCATGCCCCGCGCACCCGGAGCGGTCCACAGGACGCCGCTACCGGCCCCCGGCCGCGCCGTCCCGCCGCAGCAGGAACACACCCTGCGCGCCGATCAGGTTCCAGAACCACCAGGGCATCGCGAAGCGCATCGGACGCCCGCGCGCGTCCAGCGCCGCGGCGGTCTCGATCTTGGCGCCGACGGTCCGGCACAGGCCGACGAAGTCGCGGATGGTGCAGTGGTGGATGTTGGGCGTCTCGTACCACGCCTCCGGCAGGATCTCGGTCACCGGCATCCGCCCGCGGAAGGCGAGTTCGGCCCGCACCCGCCAGTGCCCGAAATTCGGGAAGGAGATGATCACCTGCCGGCCGATGCGCAGCAGGTGCTCCAGCACGATCCGGGGGTTGCGGGTCGCCTGGATGGTCTGGGACAGGACCACCACGTCGAAGGCGTCGTCGGGGTAGGCGGCCAGATCCGTGTCGGCATCGCCCTGGATCACCGAGAGGCCGCGCGCCAGGCAGGCGTTCACGCCCGCCCGCGACAGCTCGATCCCGCGCCCGTCCACGCCGCGCCGGTCGCGCAGCAGCGCCAGCAGGGTGCCGTCGCCGCAGCCGATGTCGAGCACCCGTGCGCCGGGGGGCACGAAGCCCAGCACGACGAGGTGGTCGACGCGCGCGTCCCCCTCGCCGCCCTCGCGCGGCAGGGCCTCGGTCGCGTCCCAGGGTGCGTCGGCCGCCGCCCGCCCGCTCACGGTCCGCGCGCTCATAGCCCGCGCGCCCGGGCGGCGGCGTCGATGAAGCCCTTGGCGGCGGAGTACATCGCCGGCTCGTCGAGCAGGAAGGCGTCGTGGCCCTTGTCGCTCTCGACCTCCACGAAGGCGACGGGCGCGGAGGCCGCGTTGAGAGCGTGCACGATGGCGCGGGATTCCCGCGTCGGGAACAGCCAGTCGGAGGTGAAGGACATCACGCAGAACCGCGTCCTGGTGCCCCGGAAGGCGTTGGCGAGCACGCCGCCATGATCCTCGGCGAGGTCGAAATAGTCCATCGCCCGGGTCAGATAGAGGTAGGCGTTGGCGTCGAACCGCTCGACGAAGCTGACGCCCTGGTGGCGCAGGTAGCTCTCCACCTGGAAGTCGGCGCTGAACGAGAAGGTCGGCGCGCTGCCGGCCTGGAAGCGGCGCCCGAACTTGCGGTGGAGCGCTGCCTCCGACAGGTAGGTGATGTGCGCGCCCATCCGGGCGACGCCGAGCCCCTTGGTCGGCCGCTTGCCCGCCTCGAGGTAGCGCCCGTCCGCCCAGGCCGGGTCGGCCATGATCGCCTGCCGGCCGACCTCGTGGAAGGCGATGTTCTGGGCCGAGTGGCGCGGCCCCGTGGCGATCGGCATCGCGGCGAAGACGCGCTCGGGGTAGAGCGCCGCCCATTGCAGCACCTGCATCCCGCCCATCGAGCCGCCGATGCAGAGGAACAGGTCGCGGATGCCGAGATGCTCGACGAGCATCGCCTGGGCCCGGACCATGTCGCGGATGGTGACGAGGGGGAAGTCCGGGCCGTAGGGCCGGCCCGTCGCCGGGTCGAGCGAGGCCGGGCCGGTCGAGCCCATGCAGGAGCCGATCACGTTCGAGCAGACCACGAAGTAGCGGTCGGTGTCGACGGGCTTGCCGGGTCCCACCAGCGTCTCCCACCAGCCGGGCTTGGCGGTGACCGGATGGCGGTGGGCGAAGTGCTGGTCGCCGGTGAGCGCGTGGCAGATCAGCACCGCGTTGGAGCGGTCGGCGTTGAGCGTGCCGGCGGTCTGGTAGGCGATCTGGAACGGGCTCAGGTTCACCCCGGCATCCATCGCGAGCGGCCGGTCGGGCCCGAAATGGGCGACCGGGCTCTGCGGCTCCAGGGCCTGGCTGCGCTCCGGGCTCGGGCGCATCCCGCGGCCGGGTTCCGCTGCGGGAGCCGGCCTCAGGGCGGTGTCGGGGGCGTTGTCCATGACCGTTCGTCTGGCGGGCGCGCCCCTGGGAAGAGCACGTGCAGGGCGCGCGGCACGTTCGTGTGACCGCCGGAGGTAGTATGCGGGGCCGGGGGCGTCAACGAAAGGGCAGACCTGCGCGTGCCGTTCAGGATCCCGGCGCGGCGCGCGGGCGGCCCGGCCGGCGGGTATCGCGCCGTTAAGGCTAACCTCGCGTCGGAGCGCGCCTTTTCCGGATTCTTCACCGCCCCCGGACGGGAATGGCGGGCCGGAGGGCTGCTTGTCCCCGCCGGCCAGGGCGTCCGATGCGCGTAGTCTCACAATCCGCCGCAGGTCAGGCCGTGCCGGAGCGCACACCGCTCGCCTGGGTGGAGATCGCCAAGGGCCTGTGCATCGGCCTCGTGGTGCTGATGCACGCCACCTTCGGCCTGGAGGGCGCACTCGGCGAGCAGGGCTACGCCCACGCGATCGCCGACTTCGCGCAGCCCTTCCGGATGCCGACCTTCTTCGCGCTCTCGGGCCTGTTCCTCGGGCGCGCCCTCGCCGCGGGCTGGGGCCCCTTCCTCGAGCGGAGGGTGTTCCACTACCTCTACTTCTACACGCTCTGGCTGCTGATCCAGGAGGCGATCCGCTTCCCGCAGCTCGGCGGCGGCACGCTCGCGGGCAGCCTGAACCACTTCGCGTGGTCCTATGTCGAGCCCTTCTCGACCCTGTGGTTCCTCTACGCCCTCGCCCTGTTCGCGCTGGTGACGCGGCTCGCCGCGCGCGTGGCCACCCCGGTGGTGCTGGGCGTCGCCCTCGGGCTCGCCGGGAGCGACATCAGGAGCGGCTGGCACCTCCTCGACGTCGCCTGCGACACCTACGCGTACTTCTACGCCGGCTACCGGCTCGCCCCGCAGATCCTCGCCTTCGGGGAACGGATGCGCGCCCGCCCGGCTCTCGCCGCCGCGGCGACGGCGGGCTGGCTCGTCGTCAACGGGGTCCTGATCTTCCGCGTGGTCCCGGCCCTCGGATGCGCCACGGTCGGCGAGGCCCCGCTCGTCGCGCTGCCGCTCGGCGTCCTCGGTGTGTTCGGCGTGACGGCGCTCGCGACGCTGCTGGAACGGAGCGCCGCCGGGCCGGCGCTCGCCTATGCGGGCTACCGCTCCATCGTGATCTATCTCGCGGCCTTCGCGCCGGTCGCGCTCCTGCGCGCGGGGATGGTGCGCTACGGGGTGCCGCTGGACGTCGGCACCGCGAGCCTCGCGCTGACCGCCGCCGGCATCCTGCTGCCGCTCGCCCTGGAG
>NZ_LSIX01000784.1:0-7743 GCF_001556475.1 Methylobacterium sp. CCH5-D2
GAGCATGGCCGCGCCCAAGCCCCCCGCCGAGCCCCGGGCGCAGGCCGAGGAGAAGCCAGAATGATCGCGCGCCTCATCGGCTGGTCGGCCCGCAACCTCGTCCTGGTGCTGATCGGGACCGTCTTCGTGGTGGCGGCCGGTCTCTACAGCGTGCGCACCCTGCCGCTCGACGCCATCCCGGACCTCTCGGACGTGCAGACCATCGTCTACACCGAGTACCCGGGGCAGGCGCCCCAGGTCGTCGAGGACCAGGTCACCTACCCGCTGACCACCGCCATGCTGACGGTGCCGAGGTCGAAGGTGGTGCGCGGCTTCTCCTTCTTCGGGGTCTCGTTCGTCTACGTCATCTTCGAGGACGGCACCGACCCGTACTGGGCCCGCTCGCGCGTGCTCGAATACCTGAGCGCGGCCGGCAAGCGCCTGCCGACCGGCGTGACGCCGACGCTCGGGCCCGACGCGACGGGCGTGGGCTGGGTCTACCAGTACGCCATCGTGGCCAAGCAGCAGACGCTCGCCGAGCTGCGCTCGCTTCAGGACTGGGTGGTGCGCTTCGGGGCCTCGCGCGCCGAGGGCGTGGCCGAGGTCGCGGGCGTCGGCGGCTTCGTGAAGCAGTACAACGTCGTCGTCGACCCGAACCGCCTGCGCGCCCAGGGCATCCCGCTCAGTAGGCTTCGGGAGGCGATCCGGTCGAGCAACGCGGATGTCGGCGGCCGCACGGTCGAGCTCTCCGAATTCGAGTTCATGGTGCGCGGGCGCGGCTACCTGAAGAGCGTCGCCGACATCGAGAACATCGTGCTGAAGACCGAGGCCGGCACCCCGCTGCGGGTGCGGGACATCGCCCGGGTCGAGCTCGGGCCGGACGAGCGGCGCGGCATCACCGAGCTGAACGGCGAGGGCGAGGTCGCGGGCGGCATCATCCTGCAGCGCTTCGGCGCCAATGCCCTCAACGTCATCGAGGGCGCCAAGCAGCGCCTGGCCGAGGTCGCCGCGAGCCTGCCGAAGGGCACCGAGATCCTGCCGGTCTACGACCGCTCGCAGCTGATCGAGGCGGCCATCGACACCCTGAAGCACACGCTGGTCGAGGAGAGCGTCATCGTGGCGCTCGTCTGCATCGTGTTCCTGCTGCACCTGCGCAGCGCGCTGGTGGCCATCCTGATGCTGCCGGTCGGCATCCTGATGGCGCTCGGCGCGATGCATCTCCTTGGGATCGGCGCCAACATCATGTCGCTGGGCGGCATCGCCATCGCGGTCGGGGCCATGATCGACGCCGCCATCGTCATGATCGAGAACGCCCACAAGCACCTGGAGCGGGCGCCCCCGGGCAAGCCCCGGGTCGAGATCCTGGTGGAGGCCGCGGCCGAGGTCGGCCCCTCGCTGTTCTTCTCCCTCCTGGTGATCACGGTAAGCTTCCTGCCGATCTTCACCCTGGAGAGCCAGGAGGGACGCCTGTTCGGGCCGCTCGCCTTCACCAAGACCTTCGCCATGGCGGCGGCCGCGCTCCTGTCGGTCACGCTGGTGCCGGCCCTCATGGTGCTGTTCGTGCGCGGGCGCATCATCCCCGAGCACCGCAACCCGCTGAACCGCCTCCTGATCTGGGTCTACCGCCCGGTCATCAGGGTCGTGCTCCGGGCCAAGGTGCTGACCATCCTGCTGGCGGTGGCGGCGCTCGGCCTGACCATCTGGCCGGCCCGCCAGCTCGGCTCCGAGTTCATGCCGGACCTGAACGAGGGCACCCTGATGTACATGCCCACGACCCTGCCGGGCATCTCGGTGACCCAGGCCGGGGAGCTGCTGGCGACCCAGGACCGCATAATCAAGTCCTTCCCCGAGGTGGCCTCCGTCTACGGCAAGGCGGGGCGCGCCTCGACGGCGACGGACCCCGCCCCCACCGAGATGTTCGAGACCATCATCACCCTGAAGCCGAAGGCGGAGTGGCGTCCCGGCGTGACGCTGGCGAGCCTCAAGGCCGAGATGGACAAGGCCCTGCAGTTTCCCGGTGTGTCGAATGCCTGGACGCAGCCGATCCGGGCCCGCATCGACATGCTCTCGACCGGCATCCGCACGCCGGTCGGCATCAAGATCTACGGCACCGACCTGACCGAGATGGAGAAGGTCGCCCGGCAGGTCGAGGCGGTCGTGCGCAACGTGCCGGGCACGTCGAGCGCCTACGCGGAGCGGGTCATCGGCGGCTACTTCCTCGACATCACGCCGGACCGGGAGGCGCTCGGGCGCTACGGCCTCATGGTCGGGGACGTGCAGGACATCATCGCGACGGCGCTCGGCGGCGAGAGCGTCACGAACACGGTCGAGGGCCGCGAGCGCTACACCGTCAACGTGCGCTACCCGCGCGCCTTCCGTTCAAATCCGCAATCCATCGCCACCGAAGTGCAGGTGCCGTTGCCGGCCGGCGGCACGATTCCGCTGGGCGAGGTGGCCAAGGTCCAGCTGACCCGGGGGCCGACCTCGATCCGCACCGAGAACGGACAGCTCGCGGTCTACATCTTCGTCGACCTGAGCGGGCGCGATCTCGGCGGCTACGTCGCCGAGGCCCGGAACGCGGTCAACACGGAGGTCCAGCTCCCGCAGGGCATGAGCATCCAGTGGAGCGGGCAGTTCGAGTACCTGGAGCGGGCGGAGGCCAGGCTGAAGATCGTGGTGCCCGTGACCCTGCTCGTCATCTTCCTGCTCCTCTACCTCAACTTCCGGCGCCTGACCGAGACGCTCATCGTCATGCTGTCCCTGCCCTTCGCCCTGGTCGGCGGGGTGTGGCTGATGTGGTGGATGGGCTTCAACATGTCGGTCGCGGTGGCGGTGGGATTCATCGCGCTCGCCGGCGTTGCCGCGGAGACCGGCGTGATCATGCTGGTCTACCTCGACCATGCCTGGGACGAGCGGCGGGCCGCCGCCCTGGCCGCTGGGCGGGAGACCACGCGTGCGGACCTGTACCAAGCCATCATGGTGGGGGCGGTCGAGCGGGTGCGCCCGAAGATGATGACGGTCGTCGCCATCATGGCGGGCCTGCTGCCCATCCTCTGGAGCTCCGGCGCGGGGTCGGAGATCATGCAGCGGATCGCGGTGCCCATGATCGGCGGCATGGTCTCCTCGACCGTGCTGACCCTCGTCGTGATCCCGGCCATCTACGGGCTCGTGAAGGGACGGAGGCTGACGCTTCGGCAGGAAGGGTCGGCCGCCGTGCAATCGGGGCTTCCCCGGGCCGCCGAGTGAGCGGGGCTGGACAGGCCGTCCCGGCGGCCGTGAGAAGACAGGAGTCGACTATGAGCGAACTATTCCGACCGTCCCGGCGCATCGTGGTCCTCGGCCTGGCGGCGGTCGGCGTACAGGCGGCATGGGCGGAGGATCTGCCGGAGGTCGTCGCCACGAAGGACCCGAGCTGCGGTTGCTGCGAGGCCTGGGTCAAGCACCTGCGCGACGAGGGTTTTCGCGTCCAGGTCGTGAACGCCCCCGTGAACCCGGTCAAGGCGAGGCTCGGGGTGCCGCGGGAGCTGGCCTCGTGCCACACGGCCCAGGTCGGCGGCTACGTCATCGAGGGGCACGTGCCCGCGTCGGCCATCAAGCGGCTGCTCGCGGAGAAGCCGTCCGCCACCGGCCTCGCCGTGCCCGGCATGCCGGTCGGCTCGCCCGGCATGGAGGTCGAAGGGGTGGAGCCGGCCACCTACGAGGTGGTGCTGTTCGGCCCCGGCGGGCGCACCACCTTCGCGCGGTTTCGCGGCGGGCAGGCCGTCTAGCCGGGCATGGCGGCACGCCCGCCGGGGCAAGCAGGGGGGCTTCTTGACCGAGGTCGACCGGAACGCCGCGGCTTTGACCTTCGAGGACGACGAGGACGACGGCGTGGCTTGCGGCGTCGGCCCGTGCATCGCCGTCGCCATCGTCAACAAGAGCAAGAGATGGGCCGGCTCGTGCCACTTCGGCGACGTCCGCTACGGGCGGAGGAGCCGAGGCGGTTCCTGTCGAGGGCCTCGAAGGCCGGCGACATCGACGGTCTCGTCGGGGTGAGGATTGGGTGGGGTGACGATACCGACCCCGGGACCTCGACGCAGGTTAGCCTGGGGCGCCGCGGCGGCACTGGCGGCGGTGCCGGCCTTCCGCCCCGGGGCCTACCCACCGCTCCGGCTGAATGCAGGGGCCTGCAACGTCACCGCCGGCGCGGGTCCGGCCGACATCCGGTTCGAACCGGGGCGCCCGAATGGGGCGACGCGCCGTGACGGTGGCCTTGGGACTGGGCGGTCGAAGCGCCGGTCGCCCTCGCGTTGGGACCTCGGGGAAAACGGCAGGGTCGCTTCGCTAATCCTCGATCCAAGCGAGCTGCCGCCGGTACACCTGACCCTCGCCACCACAAGACCGGCAATCGAAATCGTGCCGCTGCCCCGTCCCCTTGCAGCTCGGGCACTCCACCAAGTCATATTGCGACCAGTCGTACCGATCCGCCAGTTGCCGCTCCATGCGCCCGTCGCCGCCACAGGGTGGGCAGTCGTAGCCGTTGACCTGTCCGCTGCCGCCGCAGAGGCGGCACGGCACCTCGGCGTAGTCCGATAGGTCGACGCGCTCGGCGTGCCGTGCCTCGACCCGCCCGTCGCCCTGGCACACGGGGCAATCGAGGCCGTCCCGTCGCCCGCTTCCGTGGCAGAGAGGGCAGTCGACCTCGTCGTATGCGGTTGGGTCGATCCTGTCGGCGACGTGCCGCTCCATCGACCTCTCGCCGCCGCAGGCCGGGCACTCCTCGCCACGCCGGCGCCCGACGCCCGCGCAGACGGGACAGGGCACTTCCTGGTAGTCCCTGGCGTCGACCGCTTCCGCGTGGCGACGCTGCATGCGACGCTCGCCGCCGCAGGCCGCGCATGGGCTCCCGTTGCGCTGGCCCAGCCCGTCGCAGACCGGACAATCCACCGCTTGGTAAGCCGATACGTCGATTCGGCGGGCCTCCGCCGTGCCGATGTAGCCCTCGCCTCCGCAGGCCGGGCAATCGGAGCCGTCCCACGAGCCCGCACCCCCGCAGAGCGGGCAGGCGGTCATCGAGGCGTCCCTCAGGAACTCGTCCCGCGCCTCGACGACGGCCGCGGCGAACGTCCGTATCCGAGCCTCGGGCAGCGCCCGGGCTCCCTTCGCCGAGCTGGCGACCTTGGCCGCGAACTTGCCGTAGGACCGGCCGACGGGACCGGCCGTTGGCTTCGCGGTCGCGGCCCTGCTCGCGGTCTCTTCCAGCGCGACGATGTCCTGTTCAGCGAGGGCGACCGCGGCGCCGTGGGCCGCGGCGAACTGCGCGTTGGCAAGCAGGCCGCCGATCTCCTCGATCTGCCGGACGAGTTGCAGGACGGCGAGGCTGGCGTTCCGTTCGATGGTCCACCCGCGCACGCGCCGGTTGACGAGCATCTGCTTCACGGCCCGCACGGTCGCGAGGTCGACGTCGCGGGGCATGTACACGCCCTTGTCGAAGTCCGTGTGGTGGTTCGGGCAGAGCCAGACGAGACCGGCGGGATGATGGCTCAGGGTTTGCGCGACGGGCTCGATGTGCGCGGCCTCGCAGTTCGCGCCGTGGTTGCAGATCGCGCAGCCGCAGTTCGCCTCAAGCTTGATCTCCAGGCGAACCTTGTCGGGCATGTGCGGACGCGTCTTGCCCTCCGTAACCGGCCAAGGTTCCCGCAGGAACTTGTCGAAGGCGGCGAGTTCGGCTTCCTCGTACCAGCGCAGCCCGTCCGCGGTCTCGCACGCGAGCTTGCGCCGGATGCCGGCCTTGGCCCCGTATCGCGTGAAGTATTCGAGGAGTTCCGGCGACATCCGAAGGCGGATCGCCGCTTCGACCTCGGACAGCTTCCCTTTGCCTTCGGGCTTGGTGTTGCTCGCCATCCAGGGGGCTCAAGCGTCCGTTGTCACCGTCTTTGGCGTACCGGCCGGGGACGGCCGCCAGCCGAGGGATACGACGCGGCGGTCGCACCTCGGCCCACCGGCTCGGGCCGGGCGGGCCCTTCTAGACTTGCCGGCGCCACCCGGCAACGACGCGCCCGGACCGGCCTGCCCGATGTAAGTTCAGGCCGAACGGCATTGGACGCCCGGACAGAGGTGCCGCCGATGAAGCCGTCTGCGTACGCACCCGTCCCGCGATGAAAACGAGCGCTGCCTCGGCTTCTACCGGCCGAAGCAGGCATACGATGGGCCATGGTGACACGTGCCGTGATCATGACGCGTGAAGTGGTTGTAGAAGCCGCGCTCGTGAGCGAGATGCTCGCACTCGTGATAGGAGTAAACGCAGCCGAGAAAGACCGGGCGGTCGTGTACCCGGAGTGTCCTTCCGGCCGGTGCGAGGCCGGGGCTCGACTCGTCGTCGAACGCCGCGCCGGAGGGCGGCGGTGTCATGCGGAAGCCCACCGCACCTGCCCCGGTCGGGGCCAAGACCAGGGCGATTGCGGAGACGTAGAGAACTCGTTTGAGCATCGCGCATCCCCTCCCGCTCTTTTCGCGCAGTTGAGATCCCCCGTCCGGGAGGGGTAACGCACGGGCGGCCGAGAACGGTTGCAAACCCCCAGGGGGTAATTGGCATGGCCGGACCGCGAAGTTTCCGGATCGGGTCGAGTTTCGAGCCGATCCGGACGCGCGTGACCGCGTCTTCAAGCCTTGCGCGCACGCCTTACCCATGAAGACCTGAGCTCCCGCCGTTGATGCCAGCAGCCTGTCGGCAGTTACCCCCTCGGGGTACGTTAAGGGAGCATCAACCACGCCGTGGGAGGGTCCGGTGAAGAGGGCTGCGGGCGAGGGACCGGACGATGGGTGGAATGGATCGCATGGCGGGAACGCTCGGGCTGCTCGGCTGCGGCCTGGTCTGCGCGACGTTCGTGGCCCCGTCGCACGCGGCCGACCTGCCGCCGACCGCGCCGTTGCCGGAGCTGCGCGGAACCCTCCCCCCGGAGGCCGAGGTTTCCGGCTTTTACCTCCGCGGCGACGTCGGTTTCAGCAACCAATCCGTGGAACGGCTCTCCAACAGCCTGGACGCGCTCGGCACCATCGAGAAGGTCAATCTCGGCTTCGCGGGCGCCCCGCTCGCGGGCGCCGGCGTCGGCTACCGCTTCGGCCGGTGGTTCCGGACCGACGTCACGGGCGAGTATCGCAGCGCCGCCGCGTTCACCGGGCTTGAACGCTATCGCGACGCGAGCCTGCCGCTCGGGTACGGCACCGACGAGTACACCGCGTCGAAGCGTGAATTGGCCGTGCTCCTCAACGGTTACGTCGATCTCGGGAATTGGTACGGCCTCACGCCGTTCCTGGGCGCCGGCGTCGGCGCGGTGCGGATCACGCTCGACAATTTCAAGGACACGAACGTCGTCACTCAGGGCCTCGCCTACGCGAAAGCAGGCTCGAAGACGAACCTTGCTTGGGCGTTGCACGCGGGTGTCGGCTACGAGGTGAGCCCGAGCTTCACGGTCGAGCTCGCATACCGCTACCTCAATCTCGGCGACGGAAAGACCGGCACGGTCTACAACTATGCCGGCCAGTGTGGGTCCTGCGAGGCGCTGACCTTCAAGAACGTCGATTCGCATGACGTGAAGCTCGGCTTGCGCTGGGCACCCTGGGCCGCGGTCGCCCCGACCGAGCAGGCGCCGCTGGTGCGCCGGTACTGAGCTCGCGTGGCCGTCCGCGCGGGACTCGCGCCGGCGGCGGGCTCCCCGAGCCGCGACGGCCGCCCCCGCGCGGGCAGGATGGGGCGGGTGCACGGCCGAGGCGATTGGCTTGTGG
>NZ_LSIX01000785.1:0-248 GCF_001556475.1 Methylobacterium sp. CCH5-D2
GAATACTCGGTGCGGCAGCTCGTCGAGATCGCGGTGCGGGCGCTCTCGCCCGGCATCAACGACCCGATGACGGCGGGCAGCGTACTGGACCACCTGGGCGACGCCCTGTGCCGGATCGCGCCGCGGCACCTGCCGACCGGAGCCGTTGCTCGCGAGGGCCACGTCGTGCTCGTGCATCCGGTGACGGACTATGACGGCCTGTGCGACGCGATGTTCCACATGATCCGCCAGAACGCCGCCGGCTCGGT
>NZ_LSIX01000786.1:0-10565 GCF_001556475.1 Methylobacterium sp. CCH5-D2
GTCTACGCCCTCGTGGCGCTCGGCCTCGCCCTCTCCTTCGGGGCGATGCGGATCATCAACCTCGCGCACGGCGAGCTGGTGCTGCTCGCCGCCTACTGCGCCTACGTGGTCGAGGCCCGTGCCGGCCTCGACCCGTACCTCGCGATCCCCCTGGCGCTCGTCGTGGTGTCGGTGGTCTGCGCCGCGCTCTTCCTGATGATCGACCGCATCCGCGAGCACCGGGAGCTGAACTCGCTGATCCTCACCTTCGGGATCGGCATCGTCCTGACGAACGCGATCCTGCTGGTCTTCGCCAGCGACGTGCGCACCACCGCCTCGCCGCAGCTTCAGGATGCGACGTCGATCGGCCCCGTCTACGCCATGAACGGCGAGATCGTCGCCTTCGGGGTCAGCCTCGCGCTGATGGTCGCCCTGTGGTGGTGGCTGAAGAAGAGCTGGTACGGGCGGGCGGTGCGCGCCGTCTCGTCGAACCGGGCGGCCGCGACGCTCATGGGCATCAGCCCGGTGCGGACGGAACTCGTCTCCTTCCTGGTCGCGGGGGCGCTCGCGAGCTTCGCGGGGGTGGCGCTCTACACGATGAGCGTGGTGCAGCCGGCGCTCGGCCACGCGCTCACCGTGAAGGCCTTCATCGTCACGGTGCTGGCGGGCGTCGGCTCGATCCCCGGGGTGTTCCTGGCGGCGATCCTGCTCGGCGTCACCGAGGCGCTCACTGTCACGCTCGCCAGTTCCGCCCTGCAGGAACTCGCCGGGATGGTGCTGTTCCTTCTCGTCCTGTTCCTGCTGCCGAACGGCCTGTTCGGCGCGCGCGCCCGCCGCGGCTGAGGTGACCCGCATGGCTTCCCTCGAGTCCGCCCCCGCCGTCGCGCTCAAGGCCGCCCCTGCCCGCTCGCGGGTGCCGGGCGGCGCCGCCCTCGGCCTCGGCCTCCTCGTGCTGGCGCTGCTGCCGGTGCTCATGGGCGCCAGCAACTACATGCTGGGCCTGCTGATCTCGGCGCTCATCCTCTCGGGCGTCGCGCTCGCCTGGGCGCTGCTCGGCAACCTCGGCGGCATGGTCTCGTTCGGCCACGCCGCCTTCTTCGGGGTCGGGGCCTACGCCTCGGCGCTGCTCTCGGCCAAGCTCGGCCTGCCGGTGCTGCTCACCGTGCCGCTCGGCGGCCTCGTCGCCGTGGTGGCCTCGCTCGCGATGCTGCCCGCGCTCCGGCTGTCGGGCCCCTACTTCGCGCTCGCCATCCTCGCCTACGCGCAGATCTTCCGCATCCTGGCGACCGAAGCCTCCTGGCTTACCGGCGGCGGCGCGGGCTTCCAGCGCTACCCGGGCCTGCCGAACGTGTTCGGGCTTGACCTCGCGAGCCGCACCGGCAGCTACCTGCTGCTCGTCGCGGTGGTCACCCTCTGCGCGCTGGCCTACCTCGCGGTGCGGCGCAGCCATGTCGGCCTGGCGCTCCGCGCCATCGCCGAGAGCGAGGACGCGACCCGGGTGGTCGGCGTCAACAGCACGGTCCTGAAGTCCCTGATGCTGCTGCTCTCGGCCTTCATCACCGGCGTGTTCGGCGCGCTCAACGCCCACATCATCGGCTTTCTGGAGCCGGACTACGCCTTCTCGGGCGTCTGGAGCCTGATGCCGATCATCGCGGCGATCTTCGGCGGCTACCGCACGATCGTCGGCCCGATCGGCGGCGCGGTGATCATCTACCTGTTCGACCAGGTGGTGGCCAAGAGCCTGATCGCGGTCGGCCACCAGATCATCCTGGGCTTCGTCCTCGTCGTGATGGTGCTGGCCGCGCCGAACGGGCTGCTGGGCCTCGTCAGGAAGGGGGACCGCCATGCTTGAACTCGACGCCGTCACGGTCCGCTTCGGCGGCCTCGTCGCGCTGCGCGACGTCACCTTCACGGTGCAGCCGGGCGAGATCCTGGGCCTCGTCGGCCCGAACGGGGCCGGCAAGACCACGCTCTTCAACGGCATCTCGGGGCTGACCCGGGTGCGCGGGAAGATCCTGTTCGGGGGCCGCGACGTCACGCGCCTGCCCCTACACCGCCGCGCCCGCCTCGGGATCGGCCGCACCTTCCAGATCCCGCAGCCGATGAAGCACCTGACCGTGCGCGAGAACCTCGCGGTCGCGCAGGTCTTCGGCGCCGGGCGCCACGACCCCGCGCGGATCGAGGAGATCCTCGCCGTCATGGAGCTTCAGCAACAGGGCGACCGCCCGGCCGAGAGCGCGCTGGCGCTGCAGGAGCTGAAGCGGCTGGAGATCGCCAAGGCGCTCGCCACCGAGCCGAAGCTCCTCCTCCTCGACGAGGTGCTGGCGGGGTTGGAGAGCCAGGCCAAGCGCCAGTTCGCGGCCAAGCTCAAGGAACTGCACCGCCGCTTCGGCCTGACCATCGTCATCGTCGAGCACGACATCGAGACGATCTCGGGCCTCTGCTCGCGCGCCGTGGTGCTGAACTTCGGCGAGATCATCGCCGACGGCACCCCGGCCCAGGTCTTCCGCGATCCCCGCGTCGTCGAGAGCTATACCGGGACGGCCCATGCTTGAGACCCAGAACCTCCGGGCCGGCTACGGCCACATCACGGTGCTGTGGGACCTCTCGCTCACCTTCCGCGAGGGCGCGCTGACGGCCATCGTCGGCCCGAACGGGGCCGGCAAGACGACGCTGCTGCGCGCGCTGACCGGGCTGATCCCGCACAAGGGCGAGATCCGGCTCGGGGGCGAGCGTCTGGCGGGCAAGACCTGGGATCTCGCGGGCCAGGGCATCGTCATGGTGCCGGAGGGCCGCCTCGTCTTCCGCGACATGAGCGTGGAGGAGAACCTCTGCCTCGGCGCCTACCCGAAGCGCTGCCGCGGCGACCTCTCCCCCGGCCTCGACCGGGTCTACGGCCTGTTCCCGCGCCTGCGCGAGCGGCGCGGGCAGATGGCCGGCTCGCTCTCCGGCGGCGAGGCGCAGATGCTCGCCATGGGACGGGGGCTGATGTCGCAGCCGAAGATCCTGCTGATCGACGAGCCGTCGCTCGGCCTCGCGCCGGTGATCGTCTCGGAGGTCTTCGACATCATCGCGCGCCTGAAGGAGGCCGGGACCACGATCCTGCTGGTCGAGCAGAACACCCGCGTCGCGCTCTCGGTCGCCGACGACGTGCACCTGCTGCGCGGCGGGCAGGTGCGGCTCAGCGCGCCGGCGGCGCAGGTCGACCTCGACCACCTGCACGACCTCTACTTCGCGCGGGAGGCGCAGAGCGCGTGAACCGTCTGCCCCCGATCCTGCGCGACAACCTCGCCCTGCCGGTCATCGCCTCGCCGATGTTCATCGTCTCGGGGCCGGACCTCGTGATCGCCCAGTGCCGCGCCGGCATCGTCGGGTCCTTCCCGGCGCTGAACGCGCGGCCCGCCGCGATGCTCGACACTTGGCTCACCCGCATCACGGAGGAGCTCGCTGCCGCGCGCGCGGCCGACCCCGCGGCCCGGATCGCGCCCTTCGCGGTCAACCAGATCGTCCACGCCTCGAACGACCGGCTGGCGGAGGATGTCGAGACCTGCGCGCGCCACCGCGTGCCGATCGTCATCACCAGCCTGCGCGCGCCCGACGCCGTGGTGCGGCCGGTCCACGGCTACGGCGGCCTCGTCTTCCACGACGTCACCACGGTCCGCCACGCCGAGAAGGCGCTGGAGGCGGGCGTCGACGGGCTGATCCTGGTCTGCGCCGGGGCCGGCGGGCACGCGGGCACGCTCTCGCCCTTCGCGCTGGTGGGCGAGGTGCGCCGCTTCTACGACGGGCCGCTGATCCTCTCGGGGGCGATCACCACTGGATCCGCGATCCTGGCGGCGCAGGCGATGGGTGCCGACCTCGCCTACATGGGTACCCGCTTCATCGCCTCCGCGGAGGCGAACGCGGCGCCCGCCTACAAGGACATGATCGCGGGCGCGAGCGCGGCGGACATCCTCTACACGCCCTTCTTCACCGGCGTGCCCGGCAACTACCTGGCGCCCAGCATCCGCGCCGCAGGCCTGGATCCGGACACCCTGCCGACCGCCGACAAGACCGCGATGAGCTTCGCCAGCGACCGGGCGAAGCCCTGGCGCGACGTCTGGGGCGCGGGCCAGGGGGTCGGCACGATCCCCGACGTGCGGCCGGTCGCCGAGATCGTGGCGGGGCTGGCGCGGGAGTACCGCGCGGCCCGCGCCGGCCTCGCGGCCTGAGGAGGATTCCGAGCCATGACAGAGTCCCCCGCGACCGAGACCCTGCGGATCACCGAGCCGGCGGACGGCGTGCGCCTCCTCACCATCGACCGGACTGCGCGCCGCAACGCCCTCGACCGGGCGACCTACGGGGCCATCCGGGAGGCGATCGCGCGGGCCGGCACGGACGAGGCCGTGCGCGCCATTGTGCTCACGGGCGCGGGCGGCTGCTTCACCGCCGGCAACGACCTCGCGGATTTTCGCGATACCGCCGAGACTGTCGCGGACAGCCCCGGCCTCGCCCTGCTGAAGGTGCTCGCCGCCTGCCCAAAGCCCGTCCTGGCGGCGGTTGAGGGCCACGCGGTCGGCATCGGCACGACGCTGCTCCTGCACTGTGACCTCGCCTATGCGGGGGCGGGCGCGCGCTTCCGCCTGCCCTTCACCAGCCTCGGCCTCAGCCCCGAGGGCGCGTCGAGCTACCTGCTGCCCCTCGTCGCCGGCACGAAGCGCGCCGCCGAGTTGCTGATGCTGGGCGAGCCCTTCGGGCCCGAGACGGCCGAGGCGGCCGGCCTCGTCAACGCCGTGGTGCCGGCGGGCCAAGCCCTCGACGCGGCGCTGGAGCGGGCCCGGGCGCTGGCCGCCCTCCCGCCGGTCTCGGTCGCCGCCACCAAGCGGGCGCTGCGGGCGGGCCACGCCGAGATCGTGGCGCGCACGCTGGCCAGCGAGGCCGAGACCTTCCACGCGCTCCGCCGCGGCCCCGCCGCCCAGGCCGCCTTCGCGGCCTTCTTCGCACGATGAGCGCGATCATGAGTGAGACCGCCCTCGATCCCCTCGCCGACCCCGAGGCCGAGGAGGGGGCCGGCCCGAAGGAGGACCGGCACTTCGTCACGGCGCTGGCCCGCGGCCTCGCGGTGCTCGCCTGCTTCGGGCGCGACCGGCGGATGCTCGCCAACCACGACATCGCCGAGGCCTGCGGCCTGCCGCGCTCCACCGTGTCGCGGCTGACCTACACGCTGACCAAGCTCGGCTACCTGCACCTCGTCGAGGAATCCGGGAAATACCGCCTCGGCACCCAGACGATCGCGCTGGGCTCGATGGCGCTGGGCGGCCTCGACGTGCGCCAGATCGCCCGTCCCGCCTTGCGCGCCGTGGCGCAGGCGGCCAACGCCTCCGTGGGTCTCGGCGTGCGCGACCGGCTGAGCATGCGCTACATCGATTGCCAGCGCGGGCCGGCCGCGATCTCGCTCAACCTCGACACGGGCTCGCGCATCTCGCTGGCCCGCTCGGCCATGGGCCGGGCCTACATCGCGGTCTGCTCCGACCGCGAGCGCGCCGCGCTCTACGAGGAGTTGCAGGCCTACGACCCGCTGGCCTGGCCGGCTTTGCGGGCCGGCCTCGACCGGGCGGTGCAGGAGCACCGCGAGATCGGCTGCTGCACCTCCTTCGGCGAGTGGCAGGACACGGTCTCGGCCATCGCGGTGGGCTTCCGCCCCGGCGGCGGCCTGCCGCCGATGTCGGTCAATTGCGGCGCCCCCACCATCATCACCGACGGCCGCTTCCTGATGGACGTCGCCCGCCCGAAGCTGATCGAGGCCGTGCGCGGCCTCGAAGGTGTCATGGGCGCTTGATTGCTGGTCTCATCGATCCCGGCCTATGGCCGGCATCGATGAGGTCCGGCGGACGACCGCCGCCGCGCCGTCGCGCGGGCAGATCTCGCCGCGAGGACGCGGCGAGATCTGATTGAGGAGTGACCCGATGCTGTTCGATCCCGACGACCTGCCGCTCGCCGGCATCCGCGTGCTGGATCTCTCCCGCGTGCTCGCGGGACCCTGGTGCGCGCAGGTGCTGGGCGATCTCGGCGCCGACGTGATCAAGGTCGAGCACCCCGAGCGCGGCGACGACACCCGCGACTGGGGCCTGCGGACCGGCCCGAGCAACACCTCTTATTTCGACAGCGTGAACCGCAATAAGCGCTCGATCGGCGTCGACCTCGCCGACCCGGAGGGGCTGGCGCTGGTGCGCGATATCGCCCGGCAGAGCGACGTCGTGGTGCAGAACTTCAAGACCGGCGGCGCCGACCGGCTCGGCCTCGGCTACGCGGCGCTCTCCGCCGAGAACCCGCGGCTGATCTACTGCTCGGTCTCGGGGTACAGTTCGGACGGCGCGGAGGCGACGCGGCCGGGCTACGACCTCGTGATCCAGGGCGAGGCCGGGCTGATGGCGCTGAACGGCGAGGCGGAGCGGCCGCCCCTCAAGTTCGGCCTCGCGGCGGTCGACCTGTTCACCGGCCAGTTCGCCGCGCAAGCGGTCCTCGCCGCCCTCTACCAGCGCGAGCGCACCGGTCGCGGGCGCCTCGTGGAACTCGCCCTGTTCGATTGCGGCGTGGCGCTGACCTCCTATTACGGCCTGGAGGCCATGGTGCAGGGCCGCGACCCGGCCCGCTACGGCAACGCGCACCCCTCCATCGTGCCCTACGGCGTGTTCGAGGCCGGCGACGGGCCGATCGTGCTGACGGTCGGCAACAACGCGCAGTACCGGCGCTTCTGCGAGCAGGTGCTGGAGCGGCCCGACCTCTGCGCCGACCCGCGCTTCGCCAGCAACCTCGACCGCTCGCGAAACCGCGCCGTCTTCGTGCCGGTGCTCGAGGCGGAACTCGCCAAGTGGAAGCGGGCCGACCTCCTGGCCCGGCTCCAGGCCGCCGGCATCCCCTGCGGCGAGGTGCTGGGCCTGCACGAGGCCCTGACCTCGGAGCGCGCCCGCTCCGCCGGCCTCGTCATCCCGCAGGGCGCGGGCGCGGAGGCGGCGGCCCACGTGCTGGCCCCGCCCTACCGGCTCGACGGCGCGCGCCTCCCCGTGCGGCGGATGCCGCCCGTGCTCGGCGCTTCGGGCGCCGAGATCCGGGCCGCGCTGTCGGGGCCTGCGGAGGCGACGGGGGAACGCTGACGAGGGCCGCGCCAACGCTCGCCTCGCGTGGTACCTGTCACCGGCACGTCATCGACCGTCGCGGGGCGACGGTCCGTCGAGAAGGGAGGAGACGATGCGGGCATCCCGCCGGGATCTGATCGCGCTCGCGGCCGTCGCCACGGCGGTCGGCACGCGCCGGGCGGAGGCGCAGGCCGCGCCCGAACCGCTCTTCGCCGTGCCGGCCACGACCGTCCCCATCCTGGGCGAGAGCCGCGTCTTCCCGGTGCGCCGCATCTACTGCATCGGCCGCAACTACGCGGCCCACGCCATCGAGCGCGGATCCGATCCGAGCCGGGAGCCGCCGTTCTTCTTCCAGAAGCCGACGGACGCGATCCAGACCGTCGCGGTCGGCGCGGTCGCGGAGCATCCCTATCCATCCCTGACGAAGAACTACCATCACGAGATCGAGCTCGTCGCCGCCCTGCACGTGGGCGGCGTCAACATTCCGGCCGAGCGGGCCCTCGACCACGTCTACGGCTACGCGCTCGGCCTCGACATGACCCGCCGCGACCTCCAGAACGGGATGGCGGCCGAGAAGAAGCCCTGGGAGATCGGCAAGAGCTTCGACCATGCCGCCATCATCGGGCCGATCCGGCCGGTGGCGCAGGTCGGGCACCTGCGCAAGGGTGCGATCGCCCTGTCGGTCAACGGGACGGTCCGGCAGAACTCCGATCTCGACAAGATGATCTGGAGCGTCGCCGAGCAGATCGCGAAGCTCTCCGAGGCCTTCGCGCTCGCGCCGGGTGACCTGATCTATTCCGGCACGCCCGAGAATGTCGGCCCGGTGGTCAGGGGCGACGTGCTCCTCGGCACGCTCGACGGCCTGCCCGACCTGTCGGTCCGCATCGTCTGATCCCGCCGCGCGGCCGGACGAAGGCGCAGGGCCGGTCCCTCGACGAGGAACCAGCTCAGGAGCCCCAGCGGGAGCGCGGCGGCGAGCGCGAGCGCCGCTACCGCCCAGGGCGAGATGCCCGGGACGTGGGCGACCAGAAGGTTCTGCACCGGCCACGCGTAGAGGTAGAGGCCGTAGGAGGGGTCGGCCCGATCGACCGCGCGGCTCAGGGCCAGGGGACGCACCGCGAAGGCGAACCAGAAGATGAGGTAGCCGCCGAGCACCGCTAAGGCGGGCTCGGCCAGCGGCCGGACGAACATCAGGGGCAGCAGCAGCAGCGCGGCCCGGCAGGCGCCGCGCCGCGTGTAGGCGATCCGGTCGCCGAAGAGCTGGTAGGCGCCCCCGCAGCAGAACACGAAGACGAAGCGGATCATCTCCGAGAGCGTGCCGGCCACGTCGCCCGGGAGCCCGACCGGCAGGAAGAGCCAGCGCAGGGCGAGGAGCGCCCCAAGCCCGGCCAGCAGCGCGAGGTAGCGCGCCCGGATGCGCAGGACGCGCGCGCGGCCGGCCAGCCCGAGGAGCAGGTAGCAGCCGAACTCGCAGGGGATCGTCCACATCGAGCCGTTGAGGTGCGGGTAGGGCAGGCCCTCGAACGCGCCCGGGACGACGGGCATCAGCAGCAGGGCGAGGCGGAGCAGCGTCTCGGCGCTCGACAGGGCCACCATGTCGCCCCCGGCGAAGGGCGCCACAACCAGGATGCAGACGAGGGAGGCGACGACGAAGCCCGGGTAGATCCGCAGGGCCCGGCGCCGCACGTAGCCGGAGAACGAGGTCCGCGCGCGGTAGCTCGCGGTGATCAGGTAGCCGCTGACGAGGAAGAAGCCGTCGACGGCCAGTTCGCCGAAGGACAGCGTGCCGAAGACCCGGGTCAGGATCTCGCGCGAGCGGTCGCCGTCGATGAGTTCCGGCGCGTGGGCGAGGATCACGAGCGCGGCGAAGAGGAGCCGCAACGTGCCGAAATTGTTCGCGCACCGCTCTCGGTCGCCCGCTCCCTGCGCCACCCCGTGCTCTCCGTCCGGACGTCAGGCCCTTACGGGCCGGGAAACGCGGCGCGGCGGCAAGAGCACCGGCGCAACACCGGCGGCCCGCCCGCGGTGAACGGCCCTCGGGCGCCCACCGTTCAAGTCAGCGCCCAGATCAGCATACGATTTACGTATACGGAGCGGAATGATATAGGCCAACACCAAACTTCTCTCGGCCGAACCTGCAAAAGGGGGACATTGCACGAGGGAATGCCATGCGAAATCATGTCTTTTTCTGGGCAATCGCAGCGTGTCTCGCCCTGACCGGGACCGTGGAGGCGCGATCCCGTCACCGCGGCGCCGGCCATTGCGCGATCGGGCAGATGTATCGCCCCTCGCTCGGCACCTGCCAGTCCCGGGCACTCTTCCGCAGATCCATGCGCAAGGTCGCGACCGACGCCCGCGGAGCCCGCGAGACCCTGCGGCATGCGGCGCGCCGGGACCGGCGCCAGAGACTTCGTGAGGCCCGCGCGGCGGCGGAGCGGCCGGAGGCCCGACCGAACCGCCTGCTTCCGACGCGGCCCGTCCCGCGCGCGGACCACGCCCTCGACGAGGCCGCGGTGCGGGCGGCGGAGGCCGCGACGATGCCGGACGCGCCCGCGACGGGGCCCGCATCCCCGCCCGCGCGCAACGGTCCGGCACCGGTCGAGTTCGCGGCCATTCCCTGGACCGCCAGCGGACCCTTCTCCCTCGATCCGCGGCCGCGCTACGCCGCGCGCTCCGATCTCGACTGGCGGCGCTGAGCGCGGCGCCGAGCGGGCAACGGCCGTCGGCGCGCGGTGCGCGCAGCGCATCCGGGCCCTAGATGGGGCGCACGCGCATGGCTCGACCAGCGCGATCCGCAAGAGCGCCCGATGCCGAACCTGTCCGCCGAGAATCTCCGCGTCGCCGACGTGATGGCCCGCGACGTCGAGTTCATCGAGCCGCACGCGAGCGCGCAGGCCGCGGCCGTCCTCATGGGCGAGATCGAGGTCGGCGCGCTTCCCGTCGGCTCGGCGGACCGGATCGTCGGCATCGTCACGGACCGCGACCTGCTCTACCGGGTCGTGGCCCGCGGGCGCGATCCGGCGGCCGTCTCGGTGCAGGAGGTCGCCTCGCGGCCCGTCCTCGCCTGCAGCCCCGGCGACACGCTCCGCGCGGCCATGGACGTGATGGTGGCGAACTACGTGCGGCGGCTGCCGGTGCTGGACGGGAGCCGCCGGGTGGTCGGCTGGCTGACCCTGGCCGACATCGCCCGCCACCTCCTCGTCAACGACGACGCCCTGCAGGTCTCGCTCCTGACGCTCACCGAGGGCGCGGGGGCGGGCTGATCAGGCCCGGTACCGGCGCTCCGCCGCGCGCACCGCAGCGTTCGGCAGGGCGCGGTGCAGGGCGACGTAGTCGGCGAACGCCCATCCGGCCGGGCCGGCCTCGCGCGCGGCGACGAGGCACAGGATGAAGGCGATCAGGGCGGTCTCGGGCTCGACGAGCGCCGCGAGCGCCGCGTCGAGCCCGAGACCGCCCTGATCGCCTTCATCC
>NZ_LSIX01000787.1:0-6870 GCF_001556475.1 Methylobacterium sp. CCH5-D2
AAGCCGCTGAAGCGGCTCGACACGCTGCCGAAGCTCGACGGCAGCCAGGTCTACGGGATCGACCTGAAGCTCCCGGGCCTCCTCAACGCGGCGATCCGCGACTGCCCGGTGACCGGGGGCGGCGTGAAGAGCTTCGAGGCGGCGGCCGTGACGGGCATGCCGGGCGTCAAGCGCGTCGTGCAGGTCGGCGACAGCGCGGTCGCGGTGGTGGCAGACACGTTCTGGCGCGCCAAGACCGCGCTCGACGCGCTGCCGATCGTCTGGGACGAGGGCCCGAACGCCAAGGTTTCGAGCGAGAGCATCGCCGCGGTGCTGCGCGAGGGCCTCGACGCCGAGCAGGCCTTCGTCGGCAACCGGGCCGGCGACGTGGCGGGCGCGCTGAAGGGCGCCGCCAAGGTGGTGGAGGCCGTCTACGGCGTGCCGTTCCAGAACCACGCCACGATGGAGCCGATGAACGCCACCGCGCTCTGGACGCCGGAGCGCTGCGAGGTCTGGACCCCGACCCAGAACGGCGAGGCGGCGCTCGCCGCGACCGCCGACGCAGCCGGCCTGCCGGCCACGTCCTGCGAGGTCTACAAGATCCATCTCGGCGGCGGCTTCGGTCGCCGGGGCGCCACGCACGACTGGGTGCGGCAGGCGGTGCTGATCGCCCGGGAGATGCCCGGCACGCCGGTCAAGCTGATCTGGACCCGCGAGGAGGACATGACGCACGGCCGGTACCACCCGGTCACGCAGTGCCGCATGCGCGCCGCGCTGGACACGGAGGGCAACCTCACCGGCCTGCACATGCGCATCTCCGGCCAATCGATCCTGGCCTCGGTCGCGCCCCAGCGCATGGTCGAGGGGCGCGATCCCGTCACCTTCCAGGGGCTCAACCCGGGCGGCCCGGAGGCGGCGATCGGCTACACGATCCCGAACATCCTCGTCGATCACGCCATGCGCAACCCGCACATCCTGCCGGGCTTCTGGCGGGGCGTGAACCTGAACCCGAACGCCATCTACCTCGAATGCTTCATGGACGAGCTGGCCCACGCGACGGGCCAGGATCCGCTGGCCTTCCGGCTGAAGCTGATGGGCAACCACCCGAAGCACCGCGCCGTGCTGGAGGCGGTGGCGGAGAGGATCGGCTGGGACCGCAAGCCGCCGGAGGGGGTGTTCCGCGGCATCTGCCAGACGATGGGCTTCGGCAGCTACGTGGCGGGCGCGGCCGAGGTCTCGGTCTCGGACGCGGGCGAGCTGAAGATCCACCGCATCGTCGCGGCGACCGACCCGGGCCACGCGGTCAACCCGCAGCAGATCGACGCGCAGGTGGCGGGCTCCTTCGTGTACGGCCTCTCGGCGGCGCTCTACGGCGCCTGCACGGTGAAGGACGGGCGCATCGAGCAGACGAACTTCGACAGCTATCCGGTGATGCGGATGGACGCGATGCCGGCGGTCGAGACCATCCTGATGCCCTCCGGCGGCTTCTGGGGCGGCGTCGGCGAGCCGACCATCGCGGTGGCGGCCCCGGCGGTGCTCAACGCGGTCTTCGCCGCGACCGGCAAGCGCGTGCGGCACTTGCCGCTGAAGGACACGGACCTGCGCCGGGCATGAGGTCACGACCGGCCGCGCCGAATCCGACGGACGACGCGCGGCCTTTTCCCGGACGCCTGGAACGGAGTGGAAGGTGATCCGGGATCCAGACGATGACGTGCCGCGAAGCGGCTCGATCTCCAGCACCGGTGCAGAATCAGGACGCTTCGCGACTTGCATCGGCTGGGTCCCGGATCACCCTCCGCTGGCGCTCCGGGCGTCCGGGAAAGCGGCGGTGATGTCGAGACGGTACAGCCCGTTCCTGCTCGCCCTCGCGCTCGCCTGCGGGACGGCCGCGCGCGCGGCGGAGCTGCGCCCGCCGCCCGGGGCTTCCTCCTGCACCGGCTGCCACGCGCAAGGCGCCGCGATGGGCGCGCTCGAGGGACGGAGCGAGGCCGAGATCGTGGCGGCGCTCGCCGCCTTCCGGTCGGGCGAGCGGCCGGCCACCATCATGAACCGCATCGCCCGGGGGTTCGACGCGGACGAGAGCCGGGCCATCGCCGCCTGGTTCGCGGCCCGAGGATCGCACTGATGCGCGCGATGCCGCACGGGCCGACACGCCGCGCCCTCCTCGGCGGGGCTGCCGCCGCGACGCTCGCCTGCCCGGCCCTCGGCGGCACGCGTCCCCGCGTCGTGGTCGTCGGCGCCGGGTTCGGCGGCGCCACGGCGGCGCGCTGGCTGGCGGCGGGCGGCGTCGACACGACCCTCGTGGAGGCGTCGCCGAACTACGTCGCCTGCCCGCGCAGCAACGAGGTCGTCGCGGGCCTGCGCGGGATCGAGGCGCAGACGCTCGGTTACGACGCGCTCGGCCGCGCCGGGCTCACCTTCGTGCACGGTACGGCGCGCGCGGTCGATGCGGGCGCGCGCCGCGTGAGCCTCGGCGACGGGACCGCCCTGCCCTACGACCGTCTGATCCTGTCGCCGGGCATCGATCTCCGGTTCGATGCCGTGCCGGGCTACGATGCGGCGGCCGCCGAGGCCATGCCGCACGCCTGGAAGGCCGGCGCGCAGACCGTGCTGCTCGCCCGCCAACTCGCCGCCATGCCGGAAGGCGGCACGGTGGTACTCTCGGCGCCCGCCAACCCCTATCGCTGCCCGCCCGGCCCCTACGAGCGCGCCAGCCTGATCGCGCATTTCCTCAAGGCCCGGAAGCCGCGCGCCAAGCTCATCCTGCTCGACGCCAAGGACACCTTCTCCAAGCAGAAGCTGTTCGAGGCGGCCTGGGCCAGGCTCTACCGGGACGTGCTCGAAGTCGTGCCGCTCGCCGGAGGCGGGCAGGTCAGCGAGGTCGATCCGGCGGCGATGGTCGTGCGCACCGACTTCGCCGAGATCAAGGCGGACGTCGCCTGCATCATCCCGCCCCAGCGCGCGGGCCGCATCGCCGCGCAGGCGGGTTGCGCCGACCGCAGCGGCTGGTGCCCGATCGACCCGGTGAGCTTCGAGTCCCGCCTCGTGCCGGGCATCCACGTGATCGGCGACGCGGCCATCGCCGGGGCGATGCCGAAGTCGGCCTTCTCGGCCAACGCGCAGGGCAAGGTCTGCGCGCAGGCGGTGATCGACCTGCTGGCCGGCCGCGAGCCGGAGACCCCGCGCCTCATCAACACCTGCTACAGCCTCGTGGCGCCCGACGACGGCATCTCGATCGCGGGCGTGTTCCGCCCGACCGACGGGCAGCTCGCGGACGTGCCGGGCGCGGGCGGGATCAGCCCCCTCGACGCCCCGGACGCGGTGCGCCGCCAGGAGGCGGCCTACGGCGAGAGCTGGTACCGGACGATCACCCGGGAGGTGTTCGGGTGAGGCGGGGCCGCCGGGCCGCCCTCCTCCCGGCCGTGCTGGCCTTCGCGCTCGGCCCGGCGCGGGCCGAGGAGGGCCTGGTCCCCTACGCGGTCGTCGGCGACGCGATCCCCGAGCCCCTGGCGGGCTTGGCCGGCGACCCGGCCCGCGGCCGGGCCATCGTGGCCGACCGCACCCGCGGGCTCTGCCTGCTCTGCCATGCCGGGCCCTTCCCGGAGGAGCGCTTCCAGGGCAACCTCGCCCCGGATCTCGCGGGCGTCGGCGCCCGCCGGAGCCCGGCGCAGCTGCGCCTGCGGCTCGTGGATGGGCGGGCGTTGAACCCGGACACCATCATGCCATCCTATTACAGCCTGTCGGGCCTCGCCCGCGTGGGCCGGGCGTGGCGGGGCCGCCCGATCCTGAGCGCGGGCGAGATCGAGGACGTCGTCGCCTTCCTGGCGACCCTGCGCGAGCCCGAGGGGAGACCATGAGGACGATGAAGCCGGGACGGAGCGGGACCGTCGATCGGCGCCGGGTGCTCGCGGGCACGGCCGGGAGCGTGCTGGCGCTCGCCCTGCGGCCGGCCGCGGCGGCGCAGCCGCGCACCGAGACGACCGAATCGGCGATCCGCCGCTTCGCGGGCGACAACCCGATCCGGCCGGGCCGCGTCAGCCTCGACCTGCCGCCGCTCGTGGAGAACGGCAACACGGTGCCGCTCTCCATCTCCGTCGAGAGCCCGATGACGCAGGCGGACCATGTCCGCCGCATCGGCGTGTTCAACGAACGGAACCCGCAGCCCAACGTCGTCACGCTCCATCTGCGGCCCGGCGCCGGCCGCGCCCAGGTCGCGACGCGCATCCGGCTCGCCGACACGCAGCGCATCACCGCGATCGCCGAGATGAGCGACGGCACCTACTGGTCGGCGAGTGCCGACGCGATCGTCACGCTCGCCGCCTGCCTGGAGGGCTGACCCCGCATGGCCCGCACCCTGATCAACCTGCCCAAGACCGCCAGGGCCGGCGACGTGATCACGATCAAGACGCTGATCTCGCACCCGATGGAGACGGGCTTCCGCCCCGGCGCGGACGGCCGCATCCTGCCGCGCAACATCGTCACGGAGTTCGTCTGCCGCTTCGAGGGCGAGGAGATCTTCCGGGCCGAGCTGTTCCCGGCCTCGGCGGCCAACCCCTACCTCACCTTCACCTGGGTCGCGACGGCGAGCGGGCGCTTCACCTTCACGTGGCGCGGCGACGACGGCTTCGACCAGACCGAGTCCGCGCCGATCGCGGTGGCCTGAGCCCCGCCGTGCCGCGCCGCCCTGGCCTCCCGCCGCCGGCCGCGGTCCTGGCGCTGCTGCTCGTCGGCGCTCCGGCCGGTGCCGAGCCGATCGCGCCGGCCGACCGGCGCTCCGGCTTCGACCAGATGGGCCCCGAGATCCAGGCCATGCAGCGGGACGAGACCGCCAATCCCGGCATGCTCGCGGTCGCGGACGGGGCCGAGCTCTGGGCGACGCCGCCGGCCCCCGGCCGGCAGCCCTGTGCCGGCTGCCACGGGGAGGCCGCCGTCGGCATGCGCGGCGTGGCGGCGCGCTACCCCGCCTGGGACGCGCGGACCGGGCGGCCGATCGATCTTCAGGACCGGGTCAACGCGTGCCGGCGCACGCACCAGGGCGCGGATCCCCTCGCCTACGAGAGCCCCGACCTGCTGGCGCTGACGGCCTTCGTCGCCGCCCAGTCCCGCGGGATGCCGATCGCCCCGCCCGACGATCCCCGGCTCGGCGCCGCGCGGGCCGAGGGCCGCGCGCTGTTCGAGGCGCGCCAGGGCCAGCTCGGCCTCTCCTGCGCGATCTGCCACGACGACCACTGGGGCCGCCGCCTCGGCGCGGCCGTGATCCCGCAGGGGCAGCCGACCGGCTACCCGCTCTACCGCCTCGAATGGCAGGGGATGGGCTCGCTGCAGCGGCGCCTGCGCAACTGCCTCACCGGGATGCGGGCCGAGCCCTTCGCGTACGGGGCGCCGGACTACGTCGCCCTCGAACTCTACCTCGCGACGCGCGCCGCGCCGCTGCCGCTGGAGACGCCGGCCGTGCGCCCCTGACCGGGCGGCGCCGGAGCCGGGCTTCGGACCCGGGCCCGATTGCAACGCGACCGGGAAGGGCTCTAGGAGATGGCCCGGCGCGGGCGTCCGCGGCGGGCCGACCGCTTGACGGGCACGGGACGGCGGTTCGGCTCGGGCAGGCCCGCCCGGATGCGGCCCCGCCCGGCGCGGGAGATCTGGCCGTGGAGAAGACCGACGAGCGTGCGGAACCGAGGCGGGGCGGAGACGCGGGAGCCCCGTCGGTGGTGCTCGGTCTCGGTGGGACCGTGCGGATCGGCCGGAACGCCATCCCGGTCTCGGACCTGAAGATCGTCTTCGAGGCGATCGGGCGTGCGCGCTCGGTCCAGGGCCTGGCCGACGCGCTCGGCCTCTCCTACCGGGCGGCCTGGGCGCGCCTGCAGGCCTACGAGGCGGCGCTCGGCAGGCCGCTGGTGCACAAGACCCGCGGCCACGGCACGGAGCTGACCGCCTTCGGCAGCGCGCTGGCCGAGGCCGTCTCCGCCGCCGCGGAGGGCCTGGAGGCCGGGTTCGGGCGCGAGACCCGCGTCCTCGAGCATCGCCTGCGCAGCCTCCTCGGCGACGGCGCCGGAGGCCTGGCGCTCGCCGCGAGCCACGATCCGCTCCTCGTCGAGGTGCTGAGCGGGCGCGCGGACATCGAGGTCTCGGTGATGGGCAGCCACGCGGCGGTGACGCGCCTCCTCGACGGGCAGGTCGATGCGGCGGGCTTCCATTGCGGGGCCCTGGCGCCGGAGGCGGCGGGCGCGCCGTTCTCCGCCGTCAACGCGAGCGCCGGGCTCGTGGCGCACCCGCTGTTCGAGCGCGAGCAGGGCCTGTTGCTCGCGCCCGGAAACCCGCTCGGCATCCGCTCGGTCGCCGACCTCGCCGCCGGCGAGGCCCGCTACGTCAACCGCCAGAAGGGCTCGGGCACGCGGCAATGGTTCGATCGCCTGCTGGACGAGGCCGGGCTGTCCCCGGGCGCGATCCGGGGCTACGGCGTCGAGGAGTTCACCCATCAGGCGGTGGCCGCGACCATCGCCTGCGGTGCGGCCGATGCGGGCCTGGGCGTGCGCGCGGCGGCCGAGAGGCTCGGCCTGTTCTTCCTGTCGGTGGGCTGGGAGACCTACTATCTCGCCGCCAGCCGCTCGCTCGACGCGCCGGCCCTCGACGCGCTGATCGCCGCGGTGAAGGCCCAGGTCGCCCGGACGCCCGGCTATCGCGGGGTCGCCCCCGCCCCCTAGATTCTCGCCCGGCGGCCTGGATCTTTTGTGGATCCCTGCCGCGGATGCGCCCGCGATCCTGGGCGAGTCTCATACAGTCGCCGGTCGATGGGTTCGGCCGCGTGAGGTGAACTGCGCCGTGCCCCCTCTCCCATAGGGCAGGGCGATCGCATATGGCGTGGGTCGTCTCCGAGATCGCCACTGGAACCGC
>NZ_LSIX01000788.1:0-232 GCF_001556475.1 Methylobacterium sp. CCH5-D2
CCCCGAGCCCGCTCCCGAAGCTCCGCCGGCCGAGGCGGCCGCCACGGTCCCGGCATCCGGGTCGGCGGCGGCCGCCTCGGCCGGCGGAGCTTCGGGAGCGGGCTCGGGGGCTGTCTCGGCAGATGCCTCGGGCGCGGCCTCGTCGGTTCCGACCGGGACTTCATCGCGCTCGGCCGCTTCGGCGGACGCCGCGTCGGACGTCGCCGCGGCGGGCTGGGCCGGGGTGGTGGCG
>NZ_LSIX01000789.1:0-4487 GCF_001556475.1 Methylobacterium sp. CCH5-D2
CCGGCCCGCTCGGGCCGGCCCCGGCGGAATCCGGCCCGCTCGGGCCGGCCCCGGCAGAACCTGGCCCGCTCGGGCCGGCACCGGCGGAATCCGGCCCGGCCCTCGCGGAGGCCTGAGCCGCGCTGCGACACGCGGACCCGCCGACGCGGGGGATCGGAGATCCGCACGGAGACAGGCGCGTCCGAACCCTGCCACATCGTCCCATCGCGCGGCGGGATGGACTGGGATACACCCGGCGCCCGATGCCTCGAAGGCCCGGCCCGCGCCGCTGGCCGGCATCGCCCGCACGATGGCACACTCGCCGTCCGCACCGGACCGCCCCAGGCCGGAAGGAGGTGGCGCCTCATGGACAAGCCGGACGCCGACACAGTGCAGACGATCGACCGCACTCGCCGCCTGATCGCCGAGATGCGTCAGGTCATCGAGGACGCCCGCCTCTCCGTGCTCGCCGCGCGGGACCTGCTGAAGCAGTTCCCCGGCCCGGACGGGCTCGGCCCAGCGGCCGCCCCGGCCGAGGAGCCCGCCGACGGCCCTCCGGACGATGTGACGGTGCGTCTCGTTGACATCCTTCTCGAAGCGCACAGTCTCGCCGCCCTGGACGAGGACGCGGACACGCGGGCCCTGCTCGAGACGGCGCTCCTGCGGGTCGGGCAGCGGCTCGCACGTCGGGCGGGTCCGCGGGCGGCGGGACTGGTTCTCCAGTAGGCGGCGGGCTAGAGCAGCATCTTCGGACGGGCCGTGTGTCCGGAAGCCATCGCAGCGGCGAGACGTCATGGCCAAGAACACACCGAAGGACAGAGCCGCGGCCGCAGCCGCCCTCACCCGGATCGCCAACTTCCTGGACGTTCCGATCGCGGCCTTCTACGAGGCCGCGCCGGAGGCGGACGGCGCCGCGCCGATCGATCCCGCCCGGCACGCCGAGATCCGCGAGCTGATCCGGCAGTTCCTGCGGGTGCACGACCCGAAGGCGCGGGGACGCTGCCTCGCCTACGTGCGGCGCGCCGCCGATGAGGCCGGTTGCGCGCCGGCTCCCGCGCCGGCCGCCGCGCGGGATTCCACCCCCGGCCTCGAAGGCTCGTGAAGCGTTAACCTTCGGGGTGGAGAACGGGGCGGATGCCCGAAGTCCGGCCCCGTTCGGAGACGATCGTTTGACCGCACGCCCGAGGCTGCTCGCCGCGGCCGCACTGCTCGCCGCGCTCGCACTCGTCTTCGGGCGCAGCCCCCCGGAGCCGCGGGACCCGTGCGAGGCCCATCGCCAGGCCTATCCGTGCGCCCTGTTCGCGCCGACCGCCGCGGCCCCCGTCCGGAACCCGGTGCCGGGCGCGATCGACCCGGCGGCGGACGGCACGTCCTAGAGCATTGCCCCGGATACGGGATCCGGGCCGAGGCTCCAGCCTCTTGATCCTGCATCCTCTTTTTCCGAAAGCCGGAAGCCACCGTTCGGGACGATGTTCGAGAGCAGGCCGGCAGGGCGCGCTACCGGCGCGGCGCGACGGCGGCGTGCCCGAGCGGCGCCGCCGGGAAGCCCTTCGCCCCGATCAGGCGATCAGGTCGCGGTGGGCGGGGCTGCGGTGCAGCCAGGCCCTGGCATAGCCGCAGAGGGGCACGATCCTCACCCCGTCCGCCCGCGCCTGCTCGGCCACCGCGCGCATCAGCCGCCCGGCCGTGCCGGTCCCCCGCAGGGCAGGGGGTGCGTAGACATGGGCGATGACGAGCTCCCGTGGCCCGCGGCGGTAGTCGGCGTAGGCGGTCAGCCCCTGCTCGGTCAGCTCGAAGCGGCTCAGCGCGCGGTTGTCGTGCATCGGATCCCTCCGGAGCGGGCTCGCGGCCCGCCCCGGCCAACGCCGTAGGCGGCCGGGACGGTCCCGCTCGCCGGGGCGGGCCCGACCGCTATCTGAGGACGCACCCGAACGCTCCATCCGGGACAATCCACGCGGGAGGATTCATGAGCGCGCCGCCGGACGACAATCTCGACCACTACGCGCTGGGCTTCTACGCCCTCGGCAAGGGCGTGGCCCGGGCCGATTGCCCCTACGCCGCCGGAACACGGGCGGAAGCCGACTGGCACGCCGGCTACGACGCCGCCGCGCGCGGCGATTCGGAGCCGGCACCCGAGGAACGGCCCAGCGCGCAATCGCCCATGTGATTGGCGGACCGGCCCGGCCCGTGCTTCTGACGCTTCCCGCGCCGGCAACGGCCGCGGGGGACGGTAAAGAGGGAGCCCGGATGCACTGGCCTGCCGCCTACGCCGCCTACAACGTGTTCCGCCGTCGCCAGTACCCGGCCCTGCGCTGCGCCGTGCGCCAGGACCGGCCGGTGCCGGGCTTCATCCACGGGGTGATCTGGGAGTACGGCGGCACGGTGATGGAGGAGCGCCCTCCGGAGGGCTTCCAGCCGGACGCCGCGCAGGCCGCGACCGAGAGCGCGGGCTACTATCTGTTCCGGGCTCCCGGCGGGCGGGCCTGAGCCGGATGCGCCCGGGTCGCGCGCCCGGGGCGCCCTCAGAAGGCCGCAGCGAGATGCGTGCGGACCGCCTCGCCCACGGAGGCGACGGTCTGGGCCACCGGGTAATCCGAGAGGTAGACGCGGCAGCCGACGAGGAGCAGCGCCAGCGCCCAGAACGCACCCGCGACCGCCCGGTGGCCGGCGCCGTCACGCGGCGCCGCGGCGGCGTGCGGGGAATCCAGCTTCTCCCCGAACGGGTCGAAGCTGACGTCGTCCGTCGGGCTCGCAGGGATCGACATGTCAGGGGTTCCGCGCATGACAGCTGATGTCGCGCGCGTGGCGGGCCGGATCAAGGAACGGGATTTTCGAAGATTCGCCGCCCCGGAGAACGCCCTGCTCCGCGCGCCCCGCGCCGGGGAAGATTCTGCCGCGGGCCCCGAGCCGGCCCCGTTCCCGGGATCCGAGGTCCGTCTGGCGGGCACCCCCGGGCCGTGCCAGAGGGCGCGGATGCCGACCTTCGCCGCCTACGCCGCCGCCGCGCTCGCCGAGATCGCGGGTTGCTTCGCCTTCTGGGCTTGGCTCCGGCTCGGCCGCTCGGTCCTCTGGCTCGGGCCGGGCATGCTCAGCCTCGCGCTGTTCGCCTGGCTGCTGACCCGGGTGGAGGCCGATGCGGCGGGGCGCGCCTACGCGGCCTATGGCGGCGTCTACATCGCGGCCTCGATCCTCTGGCTCTGGCTCGCCGAGGGACGCCGGCCGGACCGCTTCGATCTCGCGGGCGCAGCCCTGTGCCTCGTCGGCACCCTGGTGATCCTGCTGGGACCGCGGGAGCGCTGACGGCGGGGGATCGAAGGCCTGTGCGCCGGGCGGGCCTGCATCATATTGCAGATCCGTCACGCACGCGGAGCCGGCCATGTTCATCCTGCTGTCGATCTGTCTCCTCGCGCAGCCGAGCACCTGCAAGGAGGACAAGATCGACCTGTCCTTCGAGGCGCGCAGCCCCTTCGTCTGCCTGCGCAACGCCCAGAGCGCGCTGGCGACGTGGCAGGAGAGCCATCCCGAGTGGCACGTCGCGCGCTGGCGCTGCGTCGCCCGCGGGAGCCAGCCGAAGGACCTGTAGGCCCCGCCGCGACCGGGAGCCGCGGGGGCGTCGGCGCGTTCTCCGGGAACGACGTCGCGAGGGGCGTCGCAGCCGCCCGACCAGACCGCCGCGAGACCCGCCCATATGGACAAGGACCGCCTCGAGCCCGCCGCCTTCGCGGCGCCCGCCGTGCTGCTCTCCGGCACGGTGAACCAGGAGATGTACCGGTCCTTCCGGAGCCAGCTCGACGCGGCGAGGGAGCGCGACCTCGTCGTGGTGGAGCTCTCCACGCTCGGCGGCGACCCGGAGGTCGCCCGCATGATGGGCGAGGACATCCGCTTCCACAGCACGCTCGCGCCGAGCCGCCGCCACGTCTTCCTGGGCAAGGCGGCGATCTACTCGGCCGGCACCACCTTCATGAGCTTCTTCGCGCGGCCGAACCGCTACCTCACCCGCGGCACGCGGCTGATGGTGCACGAGCGCAAGCTCGACAAGCAGGTGAAGCTCAACGGCCCGCTCACCACCTGCGTCGCCGCCGTGAAGGCGGCGCTCCACGAGATCGAGACCTCGATCGCGATCCAGAACGAGGGCTTCGCCAACCTCGTCGAGGGCTCGCGGGTGAGCCTGGACGAGGTGCTGCGGCGCGCGCCGGAGAACTGGTACATCGAGGCCGCGGAGGCGCAGGAACTCGGGCTGATCGAGGCGGTGCTGTAGGCAGCTGGAGCATCGTCCTGGATACGGGATCCGGGCCGACGCTCCAGCCTCTCGATGCTGCATCCTCTTTCCCGAAAGCCGGAAGCCGGCTTTCGGGACGATGCTTCAGACAGCCGCCTCGCCGGGGGAGGGCTCGGCCGCGGCGGCCCCGGCCTCGGGCGGCGCGCCCGTCACCGGGACCGCCTCCACCAGGGTCGCCACGAGGTCAAGGAGGGCGCGCCGCTCCGGCGCGGCGGGGTCACCGTCGAGG
>NZ_LSIX01000007.1:0-363 GCF_001556475.1 Methylobacterium sp. CCH5-D2
GCCGCCGAGCGAGACCCAGGCGGTGGCGTCCTGGCTCTCGCGCTTGACGAAGACGTAGCCGGTGCGGTGCCAGGGCAGGATCTGGCTGGTCTTGTTGTCGAGCACGAGGTCGCCGCGGTCGGTGATCAGGGTGAGCACGGCGTGGCCCTCGCCCTTCTCGTCGATCACCACCGTCATGCGCATGGCGCGCTTGGGCAGGCCGGCGGCGGCCAGCAGGTGGCGCTTGAGCAGCTGGAAGTCCTCGCAGTCGCCGATGCCGTCCTCGGCCAGGTCCCAGCGGTCGGGCGTGCCGAGATGGTCCTGGTCGGTCATCGCCTGCACGCTCTTGTTCACGCGCTTGTTGACCGCGACGATCGTCGACCA
>NZ_LSIX01000078.1:0-3833 GCF_001556475.1 Methylobacterium sp. CCH5-D2
CGAGCCGAGTTCCTCCGCCGCCGCCGCAACGGTGTTGACGTTGGAGGCCGCCTGGGCGGCGGCCGCCGCGACGCTGCTGGACTGACCCGCCGTCTGGCCCGCGGTGGCGCTCATGCCCTGGGCGGTGGCCTGCAATTCGCTCGCCGCGGACGAGACCATGCCGACGATGCCGCCGACCGCCTGCTCGAAGCCGTCGGCCAGCTGGCGCATGCCGGCCCGGCGCTGCTCCTCGGCGGAGGCGCGGGCGAGGGCCGTCTCCGCCTCCAGCGCGCGGGTCCGGACGAGGTTCTCGCGGAACACTTGCACGGCGCCCGCCATCGCGCCGATCTCGTCGCGGCGCCCGCCATAGGGAATCTCGGAGTCCGTGTCCCCGCCAGCGAGGCGCCGCATCGCCCCGGTCATGCGCTCGATCGGGCGCGACACGCCGAGGAAGCAGAAGGCCATTGCGCCGAGCGCGATCAGCACGGCGACGCCGAGCATCAGCAGCGTCGCGCGGGTGGCCGAGGCCTGCTCGGCACGGACCTCCGCGTCGGCGGTCCTGGCCGCCGCGAGGTTGACGTCCACGAGGGCGCGCGCCGCGCCGGAGACCGCGAGGTAGTTCGCGTTCATCGGCCCGCGGAAGAAGGCCATGGCCTCGTCGTGGCGCTCGGCCGGGAAGGCGCGCAGCCGGTCCCAGTCCGGCTTCAG
Source organism: Methylobacterium sp. CCH5-D2 (assembly GCF_001556475.1). Taxonomy (NCBI): domain Bacteria; kingdom Pseudomonadati; phylum Pseudomonadota; class Alphaproteobacteria; order Hyphomicrobiales; family Methylobacteriaceae; genus Methylobacterium; species Methylobacterium sp. CCH5-D2. Next base: position 688 of record NZ_LSIX01000078.1, read on the forward strand.
CAGGGCGAGCTTGGCGAGGAGGTCGTCGTAGACCTTCTGCTCCGCCGCCGAGCTGACGCGCGCGCGATAGAGCTCGATCTGCCCGTTCCGGTCGTTCGCGAACTCGGCGACCTTGGCCAGGCTCTCGGCCCGCGCGGTGTCGCTCTCGGCCGTGACGTAGCGGAACTGCCAGAGCCGCGTGCGGATGATGGTGGCGTTGATGCCGTGCGCGGCATTGACCGACGGGATCGTGTCGTCGAGCAGCAGCGTCGTCCGGGCCGCAACCGCGTCGAGCTTGACGAGCGCCAAGCCGCCCTGCGCCAGCGCCAGGACGAGCATCAACCCGAACAACCCTGCCAACCATTGCTTGAGGTTGAGCGCCATCGCCGTATCCTTATCGTCCTAGATCGTCGTCAACAGTCCTCCCGTTAGTCACACATCATTAACGATCATATAAAGGCCGCGACTTGATTGAAACATCTGCGTAACCTGTCGTGCCATGAAGCGAAGGTTGACTTCCGCCTCATCGCAGATGCGAATTTTTTCTTGACCGACGATCGGACTTAGTCCCGGCGAGCCAGACCTGCCGCCATGGCCCGGACCAGCGTCTCGAGCTGTACTCCGAGCGTCGCGGCGGGCAGCGCCATGCGCTGCTCGTCGAGCCCCAGGGCGACGATGCCGTGGGTGGCCGAGAACAGGCTGCGGGCGAGCAGCCGGCGCTCCGGCTCCGGCAGGTCGGGGCGGAGCGCGCCCAGGGGGCGCTCGATGCGGCTGAACAGGCGCGCCTGCTCGGCCACGTACCAGTCCGGCGCCCGCTGCCCGGGCGGCGGCCGGTGCCGGAACAGCGCGTCCCAGCGCAGCGGATGCGCCTCTGCGAAGGCCAGGTAGGCCAGGCCGAGCCGCACAAGCTCGTCGGCGGCCGCGCCCGGGCCGGCGATCGCCCCGCCCGGCCGCCCGACGGGTCCGAGCGCCGCGTCGAACAGGTTGAGGGTGCGCAGGTTCACCGCGAGCGCCAGGGCGTCGAGATCGGGAAACACGGTGTAGATCGCCCCGACCGCGCAGCCCGCCTCCCGCGCCAGATCCCGCGCCCGGAGCCCGGAGAGCCCCTGGGCCGCGACGGTGCGCTCGGCGGCGCTCACCAGGGCCTCCCGCAGGGCCGCCCGGCGCTCCTCGCGACGGTCCTCGCGCGCGTCCTCGCGACGGCCCTCGCGCGCGTCCTCGCGACGGTCCTCGCGACGGTCCTCGCGCGCGTCCTCCGGCGCGCCGTCGGGGCGGTCGCCGGCGCTCACGCGCCCGCTCCGTCGCGCCGCGGACGCGGCGCCGCAGGTGCCGAAACGCACTGAACACTGTTCATGACCGTGCGACCAAGCTTCTCATGAACATCGTTCACGGAGCGGAGCGAGCCCATGTTCAAGCTGTTCGAGACCCTGTTGCGTGGCCAGGCGGCGCGGGCCGCCGAGGAGATCTTCGATCGTAACGCGCTGCTGATTCTGGACCAGCAGATCCGCGAGACCCGCGCCGGGCTGGAGCGGGGCCGGCAGGCGCTCGCCGTGGCGGTGGCGGGCGACCGGGCGGAGGCGCGGCGCCTGGAGGAGGCGGAGGCGCGCATCGCCGCACTGGAGGCGCAGGCGGTGGCCGCCCTCCGGGGCGGGCGCGAGGACCTCGCCGGAGAGGCGGCCGGGGCCATCGCCGACCTCGAGGCCGAGCGCGACGCGCTCACGGCGGCGCGGGCCCGCTTCGCCGCCGAGATCGGGCGCATCCGGGAGCGCGTCGCCGAGGCGACGCGGCGGCAGGCCGAGCTGGAGCGGGGCCGGCGCGTCGCCGCCGCGCAGGAGGCGGTCCGCCGCCTCGGCGCGGGCGCCGCCCGGCAGGACGCCGCCACCTTGCGCGAGGCCGAGGCGACGCTGGCGCGGCTCCGCGCGCTCCAGGCCGAGGCCGCCGACACGGAGGCGGCGCTGGCCGAGGCCGAGCCCGGCCGGGACATCGGCGCGCGCCTGGAGCGGGCCGGCTTCGGCCCGGCGGAGGGATCCTCCGGGACGCCGACCGGCGGCGCCGTGCTGGAGCGCCTGCGCCGACGCGCCGCCGAGCCGGCCGCGGCCGCCGCGACCGCCTGATCCATCGCCCGATCCCTTCGACGCATCCCCTCGTCCCGATTATCAGGAGACACGCGCATGACCCACGACCCGTCGCAGCAGCACTCCTCCGGCTGGGTGAGCTTCACCTACGCCTCGTTCGCCGGCTCCGTCGCGATGGTGGCGCTCGGCATCGTGTTCATGCCGATCGACATCTGGCTCAAGGGCTACTTCGCCATGGGCACGGTGATGCTGATCCAGTCCTGCGTGACGATGACCAAGACGGTGCGCGACGTCCACGAATCGCGCCGCATGGTCAACCGCATCGAGGACGCCCGCACCGAGCGCCTGCTGATGACGGCGGGCAAGGAGTAGCGGCTGGGCGGAGCGCGCCCCGCTTGAGCCCGGCCCCGCATCCGCGATACCCGCGGAGGGAGATGGACGGAGTCTTGCGAGGGCGCTCCGCATGGACCTCAACACGATCGAGAGCGTGCTGGCGCCCCGCGGCCGGGAGGCCCTGCCGCCCTGGCGGCCGGGCGATGCGTGGCTCGCCGGCGGGACCTGGCTGTTCTCCGAGCCGCAGCCGCAGCTCGCCCGCCTCGTCGATCTCGCGGGCCTCGGCTGGGCGCCGCACGCGATCTCGGCGGCGGGCCTCGAACTCGCCGCCACCTGCACCATCGCGGCCCTGGAGCGGCTCGACCTGCCCGCGGACTGGGCGGCGCGCCCGCTCGTCGGGCAGTGCTGCCGGGCGCTGCTCGGCTCGTTCAAGGTCTGGAACGCGGCGACCGTCGGCGGCAACCTCTGCCTCGCCCTGCCGGCCGGGCCGATGATCGCGCTCGCCTGCGCCCTCGACGGCACCGGCCTGATCTGGACGCCGGAGGGGGCGGAGCGGCGTCTCCCCGTGCTCGACCTCGTGCTCGGGCCGCGCGCGACGGCGCTGCGCCCCGGCGAGGTGCTGCGCCGGATCGACCTGCCGGCCGAGGCGCTGCGCCGCCGCAGCGCGTTCCGGCGCATTTCCCTGAGCCCGAACGGCCGCTCCGGCGCGCTGCTGATCGGCACGCGGGACGGGGCGGGAGCCTTCGCCCTCACGGTGAC
>NZ_LSIX01000790.1:0-14793 GCF_001556475.1 Methylobacterium sp. CCH5-D2
GTTTTTCCATGTGCGCGTCGCTTTTTCCCGCCGTACGGGAGGGGGATCGCGCGGCGGAATCCAAAGAAAAAAGCCGCCCCGTAAGGAGCGGCTTGGATGAGTCGTCAGGGAGGCATCAAACAGAGCGGATGAAAGATCCACTCGACATCCAGACCATCTGGACTACGCGATTGATGACTCCGAAACCCTAACGCGTGGTTAAGGATGCGCGCGAAAAGTCAGGCCGCGAGGCTCTGGAACAACCCGCGCCCGTCGGTGCCGCCCACGAGACCCTCCACGAAGTTCTCCGGGTGGGGCATCAGGCCGAGCACGTTGCGCTGCTCCGAGTAGATGCCGGCGATCGCGTTGATCGAGCCGTTGCGGTTGGCATCGACCGTCAGCGCGCCGGTCGCGTCGCAGTAGCGGAAGGCCACGCGGCCCTCGCCCTCGATCCGGGCCAGCGTCTCGGGGTCGGCGAAGTAGTTGCCCTCACCGTGCGCCACGCAGACGTCGATCACCTGGCCGGCCTCGTAGGCGCTGGTGAAGCGCGTGTCCGCCCGCTCGACCCGCAAGGTCTGACGGTGGCAGATGAAGCGGCGGTTGACGTTGCGCATCAGCACGCCGGGCAGGAGGCCCGACTCGCACAGGATCTGGAAGCCGTTGCAGATGCCGAGCACGAGACCGCCGCGGGCCGCGTGGGCCCGCACCGCGTCCATGGCCGGCGCGCGGCCCGCGATGGCCCCGCAGCGCAGGTAGTCGCCGTAGGAGAAGCCGCCGGGCAGCACCGCGAGGTCGGTGCCGCCGGGCAGCGCCGTATCGGCGTGCCAGACGTGCTCCACCTCGGCACCGGCGAGCCGCAGCGCCCGCGCGACGTCGCCGTCGCGGTTGGACCCCGGAAAGGTGACGATCGCCGCGCGCATCAGCCGAGCTCGATGGCGTAGTTCTCGACGACCGTGTTCGCGAGGAGCTTCTCGCAGGCCGCCTTCAGGGTCGCCTCGGCGCCCGCGCGGTCCGTCGCGTTCACCTCGAGGTCGAAGACCTTGCCCTGCCGGACGCCATCGACCGAGTCGATGCCGAAGGACTTCAGAGCGGATTCGATCGCCTTACCCTGAGGATCCAGCACGCCTGTCTTCAGGGTGACGATGATGCGGGCTTTCATGATGGGGTGCTCATCCGCGGGCTTTGCCTACCGGCCGCTCGGCGTCGTCTGTGGCTGAGGTCCGCGACGATTTAGCCGAACCGGTGAGGGGCTGTCGATTGCTCGATCGAGTATCCCCGGAATACCGGGCATTCCTGCTCGTCGGCGAAGGGGTGAGGTCTCCGGGCTCAGCGGGCGGCCGGTCCGCGCAGGGGCTCGATGCTGGTGGCGCGGCGCCAGAGCTGCACCATCACCCACACCGCCACCAGACTGAACAGGACCATGAGCACGTGCCCGACCCGGTCGCCGAGGTCGAGCAGGCCCGCCAGCGCCCAGCCCGCCGCGATGGCCACGGCGAAGACCTCCGTCCCGACCAGCACCATCATGCTGACGATCGTGATCAGGTTGCGGGTGTTCACGGGGCAGGCCCTTCCGGCGGTCTCCGGTTCGAGTCAACCGGCTTCGTGCCGCGGCAGGTAGCGTGTTTCGCGCGGGCTGCGCAACCGCCTCCGCGCGTGGTCCTCGTTTGCGACGGAGGCCCGGCTCCAATGCGTCCGAGGCCGGGCCTCCGCTGCGTCGGGCCAATTCTGCGCGAGGTGCGCTTGGCCGGTTCAGCGCGGGGCGCGTTTCGCCAAGATGCGCTGGAGCGTGCGGCGATGCATGTTGAGGCGTCGCGCCGTCTCGCTGACATTGCGCCCGCAGAGCTCGTAGACGCGCTGGATGTGCTCCCAGCGGACCCGGTCGGCGGACATCGGGTTCTCCGGCGGGTCCGCGCGCTCGCCGGGCTGGGCCATCAGCGTGCCGTGGATCTCGTCGGCGTCGGCGGGCTTGGCAAGGTAGTCGAAGGCACCGAGCTTCACCGCGTTCACCGCGGTCGCGATGTTGCCGTAGCCGGTGAGGATCACGCCCCGTGCCTCGGGGCGCTGCTCCTTCAGCCGTGCGATCACGTCGAGCCCGTTGCCGTCGCCGAGGCGCATGTCGATCACCGCGAAGGCCGGCGCGCGGCTCTCCACGGCGGAGACGCCCTCGGCCACGCTCTCGGCCACCTGCACCTCGTAGCCCCGGCTCTCCATCGCGCGGGCGAGGCGGGTCGAGAAGGGCTTGTCATCGTCCACGATCAGGAGGCTGCGGTCGGTGAAGGCAGCCAACGGGTCGGCCTCGGGCCCGGGGGTCGCGGTTCCGCTCTGCGTCAGCATGGGGACGCTTCCTTTCGAATTCGCTGTTCTGATAGCGCTTTATATAGGTGCGGCATCACCTGTCGGGAGGGGGGAGGAGCGGGTAAGTTCGGGGGAAAGTCGCGGCGCGGCGCCGCGCTCGAAGATGTGACGCGCCCAGGAGATCCGCACCACCGCGCCGTGGTTGCCCGGCCCGGCCGCGTTCGAGAGGGTGATCTGCGCGCCCGAGCGCTCGATCAGGGTCTTGGCGATGAACAACCCGAGCCCGAGCCCGCCGCGGTTCCAGGCGCCGTCGTCCCGTCGCTCCGGGCTGCGGGTGGTGACGTAGGGCTCGCCCGCCCGCAGCAGCACCTCGGAGGAGAAGCCCGGCCCGTCGTCCCGGATCTCCAGCGAGACCCTCTCGAGCGTCCAGCGCGCCTCCAGCGTCACCCGCGTCTCCGAGAAGTCGATCGCGTTGTCGAGGATGTTGGCGAGCCCGTACATCACGCCGGGATTGCGCCGGCAGGTGGGCTCCGGTCCCTCGCCCCGGCTCGTCACGTCGAGCACGACGCCGAGCGCCCGCTGCGGGGCGGCGAGTTCCTCGACGACCTGGGCGAGCGTCACCGTCTCGAGGAAGCTGCCGCCGTCCCCGTCGGCTCCGAGCGAGGTGAGCTTGCCGAGGATGCCGCGGCAGCGATCGACCTGCTCGCGCAGCAGGTCGAGGTCCTCGCGCACGGCGGGCGTCGCCGCGGGCCCGAGCTGGCGCACCAACTCCTTCGTCACCACCATGATGGTGCCGAGCGGCGTGCCGAGCTCGTGCGCGGCGGCCGCCGCCAGCCCGTCGAGCTGCGAGAGGTGCTGCTCGCGGGCGAGCACCAATTCGGTCGCGGCGAGCGCCTGCGCGAGCTGGCGCGTCTCCTCCGAGACCCGCCACGCGTAGACCCCCGTGAAGGCGGTGCCGAGCAGGATCGCGGTCCAGACCCCCGAGACGTACAGGAAGGGCAGCTCGATCCGCCCGTCCGCGAACCAGGGCAGCGGCCGGTGCACGAGGGCGAGCAGCGTCGCGAGCCCGACCGCGAGGAGGCCCAGCGCCAGGGTCCGCTCCGGCGGGAGCGCGGTCGCCGAGATCAGGACGGGTGCGAGGAACAGCAGCGAGAACGGGTTCTGTAGGCCCCCGGTAAGGAAAAGCAGAACGGCGAGCTGGACGATGTCGAAGGCGAGCAGCAGAGCCGCCGCGTCGTCGTTGAGCCGGTAGCTCGCCGGGAAGCGGATGCGCAGGCCGAGATTGAGCCAGGATGAGGCGGCGATCGCCAGGAAGCACCAGCCGAAGGGCAGCGACAGGCCGAGCCCGAACTGAGCCCCCACCACCGCCGCGCTCTGGCCGGCGATGGCGAGCCAGCGCAGGCGCACGAAGGTGTCGAGGCGCAGGTGGCGCGCGTCGCGCAGGAGACGGGACGGATCGCTGTCGGGCATCTCGGGTCGTCGCGGCGCACGGGAACAGGTCCGGACGAGGTCCGGAAAAGGTCGAAGTAACGTCGGACCGAGCGTCTACCACCTCTCGGCAGGGGAACGGGGTTGGGCCGCCCCGGGTTTCGCCAGTCCGGGGGAGGCTTCGATGTGTTGGCCTGGGACCATCGTCACGCCCGGGGGGAGCCGATGGATCTGGCCTGTTCTCGGTACGAGGGCGGCCGCGCGCTGATCGCGTCGGCGCGCATCGCCGCCGATCTCACCCGCCACGCTGTGCGGAACCCGACGAACCCGGCAGCCTACGCGCCCCATGCCCGCTCGATTGCAGCAGGTTGCGAGATGTTCGAGCGCGTGACCCGCCGCGACGGCAAACCGCGCATCGGCCTCGACGCCGGGTCGCGTGAACTGCCTACTGGGTCAGGCGCGCAGCGGCGACCGCGTCGCTGAACATGGCGTTCAGCGCCGTCGTGATCTGCGTGGCGTCGCTGGCGGTCCGGAAGAAGCCCGGTGAGGCGCAGGATTGAAGCGCGCTCGGGACATTCGGGATGAGGCTGTTCACCCGGATGTTCTCATATCCGACGTTGTCGTTGAACGGCTGCGCCATCGGCAAATAGGGGATGTAGAGGATCGAGATCGTGATGCCGCGATTTTTCAGCGGCGTGCACAGGCTGGGATCGATCAGGTTCGAGTACGAGCCTGTCCATTTCTTTACATCGTATTTCGCTGCGGTACCGTAATAGTACTGCGTGTTTGCCATGCCGTCGGTGACGAGGAAGACGAACGGCTTCGCCTTGGCCGAGGTGGACCCGTCGCCGATGCGGGTGATCTTCTTATTCATGTCGGGCATCACGTTGTCGAAATGCGTGCCGCCACTCCCCCGCAACTGGGTCGAATCGCCGACGTCCATGTAGGATTCGAGACTGTTGGCGTAGGGTTTCAAGCTGTCCAGCGATTGGGTCAGGTCGGCCGCGGTCTCCATGTAGCTGACGAACGGGAAGAGGCCGATCCTGTACTGCTTGTCGAGGGTCGCCTTCGACTTGGCCGTGTCGATGAGCTGCGAGACCGCCTTGCCGACCGTCGCGATGCGCAGTTCAATGTTGTTGGCCTTCGAGAGGTCGTAGCCCTTGAAGCTCGGGAAGTGGCAGGCGAAGGCGCAGTTGTTGCCCTTGGAATCCGCCATGTCGGGGTTCAGCTTGGCGAAGGAGACCTGCTGCGCCGCGCTCGTCGGCAGACCCATCGAGCCGGAGGTGTCGAGCAGCAGGTAGAAGTCGGCGTAGATCGGCAGCGACAGGTTGGCGGTGGATGTTCCGACCACGTTGAGGCTGGAGGCGGCAACGTTGCCGAGCAGGCGCCCGAAGGGCGAGGGGAAGGTGGTCGAATACCCTGCCGATGCGGTCAGGTCCTGCCCGCTGCGCGCGAGATTGATCGTCGGTGTCACCGAGAGGGCGCCGAGCGTCGAGGCCGCGTTGGCGCGGAACACCGCCTCCGCGCGCGCCTTGCCGCGGGTGATCGCGTCCGCGGTCGGGTCCGCCTGGTTGTTCGGGTTGGTCGAGATGTAGTCGCGCGCCGTGGTGATCGCCGCCATAGCCGCCGCGTCGGCGGCGTCGTCCAGGCGGGCGCGGTAGTTCACCTTGCGCAGGTACTCGACGCCGGCCCCGAGGCTGCCGATCAGGGGCAGCGCGCTCAGTCCGAAGATGATGAGGACGTTCCCGCGCCGGTCCCCGGCGTAGCGGCGGCCGAGGGGATGCGCGATCCCTCGACCGAGGCGGGTGAGGGCCCGCGCGAGGCGGCCCTGGTGATTGGGCGCAGACGACATCGTGACCTCAGGCAGGAACGACGCAGACCCAGGCGTTGCCGGCGCTCGCGGTCGGGTCGTAGACGATGGAGGAGACGTAGCGGGGAGGGGCGTAGAAGGAGCGTCGGACCGTCACGGTACCGACGACCGAACGCAGGAATAGCGGCCGGTACTCGAACACCAGGTCGGCCACCACCAGGAAGCCGGGCCCGAAGATGTCCGAAGGGAGCGTCGAGGGACTCGGCTGCGCCGCCGTCGCGGCCCCGGTCAGGGGCGTCGCGCAGGGGCGGCCCTGGCCCGCGGTCCAGGCCACGTAGGCCGTGTAGGTGCAGTTGCTCTGGCAGCCCGACTGAGTTTTGAACTGGATCCCGGACAGGGATGCCCGCACCGTGCTCCAGACCCACTCGTTGCGGATCTGCGCTTCCTTCATGAGTTCGGGGAAGACGACGAGCTGCGTCCGGAACACCGAGTCGAGGTTGGCCCAGGTGAGCCGGCCGGTGCTGTTGCCGAGCGCCGGGTCCGGATCTGCGCGCGCGAGGAGGTCGGCCATCGTGGCGGCGGCGAGATGGGCCTTGCGCACGTAGATCGTGTAGCGGGCGAGATCGAAGGCCACGAGCGCCAGGACGAGCAGGATCGGCAGGATGAAGGCGATCTCGAGTCCCGCGACGCCGTGCCGGTCGGCCCGCCAGGCGCGAAGGACGGGTCGGAGGTGTCCGGGGCCGGTGCGGCGTGGGGCGAGGAGGCGCGCGGTCATCACGGCTCAGCAACCCGTGCCGACGAAGCTGCCGCCCGTGTAGGGCTCGTTGCGGAATGCCGCCGCGGCGCGCACGAAGGCCACGGTCTGGCCGTTCCAGCTTTGGCCGACCGTGCTCCGCCAGATCGGGCTGAACAGCGGTATCGCGTAGAAGACCTGCAGGTATTGATAGGCCCCGGCCGCAGCAGGACAGTAGCTTGTCTGGCTGTTGTTCATCGAGACGGCGACGAGGCCGCTCAGGTCCGGCTTCACGAAGGCGCCGTAGCCGGAGCCGTCCATGTCGGCCCTCTGGAGATTGGTGACGACGTTGCCGCAGGGCATGCCCGGCATCAGCGCGGGGCAGAGGACCTTCTCGCGGAAGCTGGCGGCCGTCCCCGCCTTGTTCGCGTCGAGGCTGCCGACCTGAATGGCCCGGGCGGCTGCGACCGTGGCCCGCTCCACGGCGGCCGAACTGTACAGGAACAGCCCGCCCTGCAGGATCTCCAGCATCGCGATGATCAGGATCGGGCCGGCGATGGCGAACTCGATCGCCGTCACCCCGGATCGGCAAGCCCCGAACGTCGGCAGCGCCCGGCCGAGGGCCGGGCGCCTGCATGCGCGGGCCGAAACCATCGGAGGGAGCATCGAGCACACGGGATAATCTTCGCCGGTATTGCAAGCCGTGGGTGGTAAACAGACGTCGGAGACAACCCAGGATCCGACACAGTCGTCATCCCACCGACCCGTTAAGATCTCCTGTATCCGATCGCCGAACTTCGCCGCGTGTCCGGGCCGAACGGTTATCCAGAGCGCTTGGCAAGGCCGGGCCCGCGCGGCCCGTGCCAAGCGCGCGCAGGCGGATTACAGTGCGGCCATGCTTCTCGCCCTACTGCGGCGGTCCGCGTCGGCCCCCGACCCGGACCACATCGCGATCGATCACGAAGGCGCGACCTTCCGGATTCTCCTGCGCCGCCGCGACAGCGCGCGGCGGCTGACGCTTCGCGTCTCGGCGGCGACCGGCGAGGTGGTGATGACGGTACCGCCCCGCACGGCCCTGGCCACAGCCCAGCGCTTTGCTGCCGGCCACGGCGGCTGGATCGCCGCGCGGCTCGCCAAGCTGCCGGAGCGGGTGGCTTTCGCGGAGGGCGCCCTGTTTCCGCTGCGGGGCGTGATGCACGCGATCGTCCGGAGGGAGGGGCGCAGCGGCGCGACACGCATCGAGGCCGGCCCGGACGGGCCCGTCCTCTCGGTCTCCTGCGGCGAGGCGCACGTCGCGCGGCGCGCGCGCGAGTTCTTGCAGGCGGAGGCCTTGCGCGACCTGAAGCTCTCGATCACCCACCACACGGAGCGGCTCGGCCAGGGACCGGCCCGGATCACGCTCCGCGACACACGCAGCCGCTGGGGCTCCTGCACGGCGCGGGGCGAGCTGAACTTCTCGTGGCGCCTGATCCTGGCCCCGCCGCTGGTGCTCGACTACCTCGTGGCGCACGAGATGGCGCATCTGCGCGAGATGAACCATTCCGACCGGTTCTGGCGGCTCGTCGGAGAACTCTGCCCGAACGTGGATGCGGCCGAGGCCTGGCTGAAGCGCCACGGAGCCGGCCTGCACCGCTACGGCTGAGGCCGGTCCATCGGTTCCGGGCCACGACCCAAGTGTCTCGGCCCGAGTGTCTCGGCCCGAGTGCAAGAGGCGAAGTGCCTTTGTCGGAGTGCCTCAGCCTTTGGCGCGCAGCACGGCCGCCGGGCGCTCGGCCGGCCAGGTCGGGCGCTGCTCGACCTCGCCGGGCATCAGGGTGCGGGGCGCGACGCTGTCGCAGATCTCGCGCTGGCGCACGATGGTCGGGTTGCCGAACTGGTCGCGGCGGCGGACGAAGCCCCCGTCCCGGCAGAAGCCCGCGATGGCCGCATCGCCCCCGCGGCGCCCGTACGGGTTCCGCTCGACCGGCGGGTGCTCGACGACGAGCGGGCCGTCGCGGTTGAGCGAGCGCTCGATATAGGTGGTCTCCCCGATCGGGAGCCCCTGGGCCCACGCCCCGACGGCCGGCGATGCGCCGAGCGCCAGAAGGGTGAGGAGGAGACGCGCGCGCAGCGGACGCATGAGGCCGATCCCGGACGGTTTCGCGAAGAGCCATCTGTAAGCGTGGCCGGAGGCCCGCGATAGCGCTTTGCGGCAACAATAGGACGGCGCCCGTCGCTTGACAGGGGCGGTCCCGCATGGTCCCAACGCGCGGCTTTCGCCGTTGTCCGCGTCCCCCGGGACGCTTCCGGGTAGAGGTTGGCTGGTGCCACGACGCGTGCGGCTCGGTCCTGTCAGGCGCCTTCTCGGCGCGCTCGGTCTGGCCGCCCTGGCCGGCCTCTCAGCCACCGCGCCGGCCGGCGCGCAGGGCATGGTGCGCAAGACCTTCGACGACTGGCAGTTGCGCTGCGAGACGCCGGCCGGTGCCAAGGCCGAGCAGTGCGCCCTGGTGCAGTACCTCGCCGCCGAGGACCGCCCGAACCTCACCCTCGTTGTCATCGTGCTGAAGACCGCCGACAACCGCGGCTACCTGCTGCGCGTGGTGGCCCCGCTCGGCGTGCTGCTGCCCTCCGGCCTCGGCCTGAAGATCGACCAGGCCGATATCGGCCGCGCCGGCTTCGTGCGCTGCCTGACCACGGGCTGCGTCGCCGAGGTGGTGATGGACGACGGCCTGCTCGCCCGGTTCAAGGGTGGCAGCCAAGCGACCTTCATCGTGTTCCAGACGCCCGAGGAGGGCGTCGGCATCCCGCTGTCGATGAAGGGGTTCGGCGCGGGCTTCGACAGCCTCAAGTAGGATCGCGGGACGAGCTATGAACGGACGGTTGGCGCGGCTCGGCTCCCTGCTCGCACTTCTCGCGCTCGGCGCACCTGGTGCCTTTGCGCAGGGTGCACCCCGGGCCGCCCCTCCGGCGGAGGAGGGCAACATCTTCTCCAACCTCCTGAAATACGGCGGCACCACCGTGCCGCCCTCCCGCGCGCCCGAGCCCGAGGCGGCCTACTGCCCGACCGTGGACGTGCCGGAAGGGGGGGCGGCGATGCAGACGCTCGGCGGCCGCGGGGAGGGCGCAGCCGGCAGCATCCGCTCGCAGGCAACGCTCGGCCGCCTCGCCCGCGAGTGCACGCCGCAGGCCGACGGCACGGTGCGGGTCAAGGTGGGCGCGGAGGTGCGGGTGCTGCTCGGGCCAGGCGGCGCCCCGGGGCGCTTCGACGTGCCGATCACCTTCCAGATTCGCCACGACGACAAGACCGTGACGACCCGCCAGCAGCGCATGACCGTCACGGTCGCGCCCGGCGAGGCTCAAGGGTTCGGCTCGACGGTGGAGGACGGCCTCGTCGTCCCGGCCGGGATGGTGCAGGACTACGAGATCATGGCCGGCATCGGCAAGGCCGGGGCGCCGAAGGGACCGCTGAAGCCGAAGCCCCGCCGCAAGGCTCCCGCGGCGGCCGCCCAGGAGGGCGGCGAGAGCGGTGCCGCCCAGTGAGGGCGTGCCCGCGCAGGCCGACGGCGTCGCGGGCCTGAGCGGGGCCGGCCGTGCCGTCCCCTTCCGGCTGGAGCCCGCGGCGGACGCCCCGCCCGGTTGCCCCTTCGAGCTTCGCCTCGTCCTGCCCGGCGGCCTCGCCGGCTGGATCGTGCTCAGCTACCGCAGCGACCCCGCCGCGCGCCCCGAGCGCCCGATCCTGCGCGCGCTGGCAGGCGACGGCACGGCACAGGACTTCGTGCTGCCGGGCGGTGCGCGCGCGCACTGGCTCGGGCTGATCCCGCCGGGTACCGCCGGGATCCGGCTCGCCGTCCCGCCTGGCTTCCGCCTCGACCGCGTCGGCCGGCGCAGCGATGCCGGGCTGCTGCTCCAGGCGCTGCGGCGGCGTCCGTTCCGGGCGGTCGCCGCTCTCTATGAGCGCGCCCGCGGCGATGCCCGGCGCTACCGCGATACCCTGCGGGGCGCCTGCGCGGTCACCCCGCTCGCCGACTACGCGGCCTGGGCCCCGCTCCGTGCGGAGGCCGCGCCGGTCCCTGCGGCCACCGTCTCGGTCCGCGTTCTGATCGCGCTCCGGGCGGGGCAGGCGGCGGCGCTCGCCCGCACGCTCGCCAGCCTCGCGGCGCAGACCCACGCCGCCTGGACGGCGCAGGTCCTCGTCGTCGGCGCCGCCGGGACTCCGCTCGGCACCGATCCGCGTGTGGCCTTCGCGCCCTGGCGTGCCGACCAGCCGCTTGCCGAGAGCGTCGGCGCGGCGACGGCCCTCTGCCTGCTCGAACCAGGCGACGTCCTGCCGTCGGACGCCCTCGCGAGCCTCGCTGCGGCGCTCGGGCCCGCGAACCTCGTCTACGCGGACGAGGTCGGCGCGGACGGGCGACCCCGGCTGAAGCCCGACTGGAGCCCCGATTTCGCGCTGGCCGCCGGCTATCTCGGCCGGCCCTGGCTCGCGGCCCCGGCGCGGCTCGGCGACGCGCTCGGGGCACCGCTCGGCGATCCGGCCGACCTCGCGCTCCGCCTCGACGTCGCCGTCGCGGCGGGCGCGGGCGATGTCCGGCACCTGCCGCGCGTTCTCGCCCGCACGGAGGCGCGCCTCGCCGACGGGACGCCGCGCCGTGCGGTCCTGCTCCGCTACCTCCGTGCGGCCGGCTCGCCCGCCACGGTCGCGCTGCGCGACGGCGTGGCCGACCTTGTCTGGCCACTGCCCGAGCCGGCCCCGCTCGCCAGCATCGTGATCCCTTCCCGCGACCGGCCCGACCTGATCGGGGAGGTCTGCCGCGGCGTGTTGCACGCGACCGCCTATCCGGCGATCGAGCTGATCGTCGTCGACAACGGCTCGACCGATCCGGCCGTGCTCGCCCATTACGGCGCGCTGCGGGCCGACCGGCGCGTGACGATCCTCAGCGACCCGGAGCCGTTCAACTTCTCGCGGCTCGTCAATCGGGGCGTCGCTGCAGCCACCGGCTCAGTCGTGGTGCTCCTCAACAACGACATCGCCGTGCTGGAGCCCGGCTGGCTCGACGCCCTGGTGCGGCAGGCCTGCCGTCCCGAGGTCGGCGCGGTCGGCGCCAAGCTCCTCTACGGCGACGGCCGGCTCCAGCATGGAGGCGTGGTGGTCGGGCTCGGCGGTCGCGCGGGCCACATCTTGCGCCGCCGCCCCGGCGACGTTCCGGGACATCTCGGCCAGATGCGGGTGGCCCGCGAGGTCGCGGCCGTGACCGCGGCCTGCCTCGCGGTCCGGCGCGATCTCTACGCGCGGGTCGGCGGCTTCGACGCGGAGACCTTCCCGGTCGATTTCAACGACGTGGATTTCTGCCTGCGCCTGCGCGAGCAGGGCCTGCGCAACATCTGGACGCCGGCCGCGCGGCTCGCGCACCTGGAATCGGTGAGCCGCGGCCCCTCGATCGGCCCCGCCCGCGCCCGCTTCGAGGCCGAGGCCGCCCGCTTCGCCGAGCGTTGGCGCGCGGTGATCCGGCACGATCCCTATTACCATCCCCGGCTCACGCTCACGACCTTCGGGGAGGAGTTGGAGTGAGAGCGAGGCACCACGGGCCACTTCAGGGCGGCCGGGACGCCGCTCGTCCCGTCCCGTCTCCTAGACCGACAGGCCTGTGATGCCGGCCCCCTTCGATGGCTTCAGGTCCTGCGGCTCCCCCTCTTCCCGCTTGCGGGGAGAGGGGGCACGGTGCGGTTCTCCACCGAGCCGAAACCAGGGGCAGGCCTCTAGGCGAGTGTCCTGCCGCAGGTGGGGAGACGGGATTCACGGCGCCCGAAATCATCGTCCGGGGACGGCATGACCGCCTCGCCCGATCCAGCCCTCCGCTTCTCCGAGCCTCGTCCCCGGCACCCTCTCGGGACGCTCGCCGCCCTCGCGCATCATCCGGGCCGTACTCTCGCGCTTCTCTGGGCCCGGATCACCGGGCGGCGGTTGCGGGCGCGGCAGGGGTTCGCCGCGCTCGTCGGCATCGATCACCGACTTGCCCTGCCGCCGGCGATCCTGACGGCCGTCCCGGAAGCTTCGGAGCCCTTCGCGGATCCCGACATCGTGCTGCTGAGCGCGCCCGGCCACGTCCTCGTGGCCGGGGCCGCCGGGACGATCCGCGCGGCCTTCGCGGATCCCGACCTGCAGGCACTCTACGGCGATGCCCTGGTGAAAGACCGCGCCGACGGCCCGGTCCTGCCGCTGCTGCGCCCCGTCTTCGATCCTGATTTCCTCGCGGCCCTCGACTATGTCGGTCCCGTCCTCGCGCTCCGCCGCGCGGCGCTCGGTCCGGCCGGGGTCGATCCGCGGGCCGGCGCGACCGACGCGCTGTTCCGGATCGCGGAGCGCTACGGCCCGGCCGCGATCGCCCACCTGCCGCGCGTCCTCGCGCTTCGCCAGCCGGGTCGGGCAGAAGCGGGGGAGGGGAGGGGGCACGCGGCCGCGGTCCGGGCTCATCTCGACCGTACCGGCCGCGCCGCGAGCGCGATCGAGCCGGCAGGGGAGGGGATTCTCCGGATCGTCCACCCGCTGCCCGAGCCGCACCCCGCTGCCAGCCTGATCGTGCCGACCCGCGACAGGCTCGACCTGCTGCGCCCCTGTGTCGAGAGCCTGCTGGCGACCGACTGGCCCGACCTCGACCTCGTCGTCCTCGACAACGACAGCCGCGAGCCCGGGACCCGCGCCTATCTGGACGCCCTGTCGGCCGCCGGTCGTGCCCGCGTGCTGCGCTGGCCCGGGGCCTTCGACTTCGCGGCTATGAACAACGCCGCGGCGCGGATCGCCCGCGGCCGGCTCCTCGTCTTCGTCAACAACGACGTGGTTGCGGGGGACACGTCCTGGCTGGCGCGGATGGCTCGCCACGCGCTGCGCCCGGAGATCGGCGCGGTCGGCGCGAAGCTCGTCGACGGCGCCGGCCGGATCCAGCACGGCGGCATCGTGCTCGGGACCGGGGGCGGCCTCGTCACGCACGCCCACCGGCACTTCCCGGGCAACGCGCCGGGATATCTCGGGCGCCTCACCCTGACGCACCGGGTCTCGGCCGTGACCGCCGCCTGCCTGATGGTGGAGGCGGACAAGTTCGCGGCTGTCGGCGGCTTCGACGCCGCGCACTTCGCGGTCGATTTCAACGACGTCGATCTCTGCCTGCGCCTCAACGCGGCCGGCTACCACACCCTGATGGTGCCGGAGGCAGTGCTCCACCACTACGAGGGCCTGAGCCGCCGCCGCACGCCGGAGGCTGCCGCCCGCCACGCCCGCGAGATTGGGGCGTTTGAGAAGCGATGGGGGCCGCTGCTGGCGCAGGACCCCCATTACCACCCGGGCTTCGACCCGGACCTTTCGACCCATGCCCGCCTGCGACCGGGCGCCCTTCTGGGCGAGCCCGGCCCGGCGCGCCGCCCTACTGAACGAGGCGGGGGCCGCCCATCTGCACCTTCTCGTTCTCGGCCATGATGCCGAGGCGCTTGGCGACCTCGGTGTAGGCCTCGATCAAGCCGCCGAGATCCTTGCGGAAGCGGTCCTTGTCGAGCTTGTCCGAGGACTTGATGTCCCAGAGCCGGCACGAGTCCGGCGAGATCTCGTCCGCCACCACGATGCGCATCATGTCGCCTTCCCAGAGGCGGCCGGTCTCCATCTTGAAGTCGACGAGGCGGATGCCGACGCCGAGGAAGAGCCCCGACAGGAAGTCGTTGACGCGGATCGCCAGCGCCATGATGTCGTCGATCTCCTGCGGCGTCGCCCAGCCGAAGGCGGTGATGTGCTCCTCCGACACCATCGGGTCGTTGAGCTGGTCGTTCTTGTAGTAGAACTCGATGATCGAGCGCGGCAGCTGGGTGCCTTCCTCCAGGCCGAGGCGCGTCGCCAGCGAGCCCGCCGCGACGTTGCGCACCACCACCTCGAGCGGGATGATCTCGACCTCGCGGATCAGCTGCTCGCGCATGTTGAGCCGGCGGATGAAGTGCGTCGGCACGCCGATGTCGTTGAGGTGCTGGAAGACGAATTCCGAGATCCGGTTGTTCAGCACGCCCTTGCCGTCGATGATCTCGTGCTTCTTCGCGTTGAAGGCGGTCGCGTCGTCCTTGAAGTGCTGGATGAGCGTGCCGGGCTCAGGCCCCTCGTAGAGGACCTTCGCCTTGCCCTCGTAGATGCGACGGCGGCGGTTCATAGGCGTGTACCGTGGTTTGAGGAAGTCCATGGGGCCGTGACTCCTTGGGGCGATGACGGCGGAATCCGCGGCGCGGCGACCGGACGAAAGGTCGGGCTGCGGGAGAAGAGCGATGCCGATTTCCCCCCGAAGCCGGGTTCCAAACTACCCGAAGCGGGCTTCCGGCACAACGCGTTAGCCCGCGGGTGGGGATTGCGCGGATGCCGCCGGAGGGCCCGTCACAGGCCGATCGCCGCGGCCAGGATCCTGGGATCCCCAAGGGCCGAGGCCCTTGGGCGGGGTCCCGGGGCGGAGCCTCGGGATCGGCTCCCTCGTCCTGGCTTTGCCAGGGCGAGGGAGCCGACAGCAGGGCTCTGCCCTGCACCCGCCAAAGGTCTCGACCTTTGGAATCC
>NZ_LSIX01000791.1:0-4609 GCF_001556475.1 Methylobacterium sp. CCH5-D2
GTTGCGCCCAAGCCCCCCGGCCCGGCACCCGTCGCCCTCTCGAGAAGGCCGTGGGCGCCGGCCCTCTCCGGTCCGGAGGACAACCGATCGGCTCTGCGCGGATCCCGGACCGCTCAGGCCGCCACCGCCTCCTCGAAGCGGAGGTGGGCCACCGCATCGTTCGGGTCGAGCTGCGGCGCGAGGTGCAGGGCGAGGTCGCGCGGGCCGAGGCGGCACAGGTCGCGGTTGAAGTCGTCCTCGCGCGGGTCCAGGTCGGTCACGCCGATCCCCGCGGCCTCGGCGCGGTGGCGCAAGGTTCGCGCGCCCCGCTCGCCGGCCGCGTCGGCGTCGCGGGCGATGTAGAGGTGGCGCAACCCGGGCGGGAGGATCAGGGCGCCGAGGTGCCCGGCCGAGAGCGCGGCGACGTGCGGCACGCCCGGCATCAGACGGTGGATCGACAGCACGGTCTCGACGCCCTCCCCCGCCACCAGCAGGTCGGACGCGGTGCCGGCGAAGCGCACGCCGTGGCCGAAGAGGTTGCCCAGCACCCGACGGGGCTTGGGCAGCTCGGCCTTGCCGCGCCCGTCCGCGGCGAGCCAGGTCCGGCCGACGGCCGTGACGGCGCCCGACAGGTCGGTGACGGCCGCGAGCAGGGCCGGGTGCCAGGTGTCCGAGCCCGGATGCTTGCGCGAGGCCCGGTACAGGCAGCGCGGGTGGAAGCGCAGGGCGGGGAGACCCAGCGCGTGCTCCAGCCCGCGCGAGCGCAGGTAGGCCGCCGCCGGTGTGCCGACGAGCCGCCGGCCGTGGCGCAGCAGGCGCAGGGCCGACTCGGTCGTGTCCCGGGCCTCCGGGAGGGGACGGCTGCGCTCCGGCTCCGGAGGCAGGGGCAGGCGCAGCATCGCCCGCGCCTCCTCCAGCGCCTCCCGCCAGCCGCCGCCGCGCTGGAGCCGGATCAGGTCGAGCAGGTCGCCGTGCTCGCCGGTCGCCGCGTCCTGCCACTTGCCGCGGGCGCCCTTGCCGCTGGTCGGGCCGGTCAGGCGCACGTACAGCGACGCGCCCTGCGTGTTGTGGACGTCGCCGACGCACCAGTACCGGCCGGAGCGGTAGCCGTTGGAGAGGTAGCGGCGGCAGACCGCCTCGACGTTCTCGGCGAGGCTTCGGGCGATCTCCGCGGCGGGGGGATGTGTCGGCATGGTCGGCCTCCCGGTCCGATCGCCGTATTAAGCGTGGCCGTTGGCGGTTGTGCAACGCAGCAGCGGGTGACGATCGAGCAGAGCCGTCAGGATCGCCGGCCCGCGCTCGCCGGTGGGCACGAACACGCGGGTGCGCCACGCGATCACCTCGCAGAACAGCCCGAGCGCCTTCAGCCCGGCCCGGGCGCCGTCGCTCGCCCCGATCAGCTCGATCCGGTCCTCGCTCATCACCCGCACGCGCCAAACCTGGAGGCCGCCGGCGAGTTGCAGGCCGGCGCGTCCGCCGAGCACGGCGGCGAAGGCCTCGGCCGGGGCCAAGGTGCTGCCGGCGCCGAGGTTCAGCCGCTCGCGGGTGACGTGCAGATCCTCGGGCTCGACGACGCGGCCGACGACCCGCTCGCCCGCGTCGGTGACGAGGCGGAACACGCGCATGTCGATGCCCGGCAGCCGGTCCCAGATCGGCAGCAGCAGCCCGGTGACGACGTACAGGGTGCGCTCCTCGAACTCGGGCAGGCTCGCGAGCTCGCCGCTCCACGCCGCCCGGAACGCCTCGGCGGTGGCCTCCCGGAACTGGGATCGCGCATACTGGTCGCGGTCGAGGAGTTGGCGCTGGAGCGGGCGCACCAGCCGCACCCGCGCGACCACGGCGCCGTCCTCGCGGGTCTCGCTCGCGGCCCGCCCCATCAGCGCCGGCCGGCCGGACTTGGCGTTGACCACCGGCGTGTAGCCGTCGGCCACCATGTCGAGCGCCGCGTCGAGGGCGAGCGGCCGCAGCCGGCGCCGCTCCGCGATGGTCAGGAGGTGGGTGTGGGCGCCGCTGCCGGGATGGGTGTAGGCGACCTCGCGGTCGGTGACCGTGAACGACTCGGCGGTCAGCACCTCGACGCCGACATCGTACACCCCGGCGCTGATCGCGCCCTCGATCACCTGGGCCAGCCGCTCCTCGAACGCCTCGAACAGGAGGTTCTGGACACCGATGCGCAGCGCCAGGACGCGGTTGAGGAAGCGGCCGATCGGCGGCAACTCGTCGAGCAGGCCCCCGGCCTCGTCGGTGAGCGCCAGCCCGGTAATCGCCTCGAACTGCTTCAGCGGGCAGCCCGCGATCTCGCCGCGGACGATCGCCCAGAAGAGCTGGCGCAAGGCAGTCGCGGCGTAGGGGCCCTCCAGATTGTCCTCGGGCCGGAACAGCCCCTGGCCGCCGGTCTGACGCTGGCCGCGGGTGATGGCGCCGAGCGTGTCGAGCCGCCGCGCGATCGTGCTCAGGAAGCGCCGCTCGCCCTTCACGTCGGTGGTGACCGGCCGGAACAGCGGCGGTTGCGCCTGGTTCGTGCGGTTGGTCCGGCCGAGCCCCTGCACCGCGGCGTCGGCCTTCCAGCCGGCCTCCAGCAGGTAGTGCACCCGCAGGCGCTGGTTCTTCGCGCCCCGGTCGGCGTGGTAGCTGCGCCCGGTGCCGCCGGCGTCGGAGAACACCAGGATCCGCTTCTCGTCGTCCTGGAACGCCTGGGTCTCCGAGAGGTTGGCCGCGGCCGGGCGGTTCTGGAGCACGAGGCGGTCGACGCCGTCCTTGCCGGTCCGGCGCACGATCCGGCGCGAGCGGCCGGTCACCTCCGCCACGGCCTCCGTGCCGAAGCGGTGGAGGATCTGATCGAGGGCCGACTGCACTGGGCTCAGGCCGCACAGGTGCTCGATCAGCGCGTCGCGGCGCTCCACCGCCTCGCGGCAGGGGACGGGCCGACCGTCGGCGTCGACCACCGGCCGGGACAGGACCGTGCCGCCCTCGTCCGAGTAGGGCTCGTAGAGCTGGGTCGGGAAGGCGTGGGCGAAGTAGTCCATCACGTACTCGCGGGGCGTGACGTCGACCTGAAGGTCGCCCCACTCGGACGAGGGGATCTCGGTGAGGCGCCGCTCCATCAGCGCCTCGCCGGTCGAGACGATCTGCACGACCGCGGCGTGGCCGGCCTCGATCCCCGCCGCGATCGCCGCGATCAGGGACGGGCACTTCATCGCGGTGAGCAGGTGGTTGAAGAAGCGCTGCTTGCTCGACTCGAACGCCGAGCGCGCCGCGGACTTGGCCGCCCGGTTCAGCGTCCCGGACGCGCCGGTGACGCCCGAGGCCTTGAGCGCGGCTTCGAGGTTGGTGTGGATCACCTGGAACGCGTCGGCGTAGGCGTCGTAGATCGCGACCTGCTCGGGGGTGAGCGCGTGGTCGAGCATCTCGACCTCGACGCCGGCGTAGCTGAGCAAGCGGGCGGTGTAGAGGCCGAGCGCCTTCAGGTCGCGGGCCAGCACCTCCATCGCCGCGAGCCCGCCCTGCTGCATCGCGCTGACGAAGTCGGCCCGGGTCGAGAACGGGAAGGCGCCCCCGCCCCACAGGCCGAGGCGGTGGGCGTAGGCCAGCTTCTCGACCGTGACCGCGCCGGTGGCGCTGACGTAGAGCACCCGGGCGTCGGGCAGGCGGTACTGCAACGCCAGCCCCGCCCGGCCCTGCTGCGAGGCCTCGACCACGCCGCGGTCCCCGGAGCCGGCGGCGGCGTTGGCCAGAGCGTGGGCCTCGTCGAGGGCGATCACGCCGTCGAAGCCGGCCCCCAGCCAGTCGCAGATCTGGTCGAGCCGCGAGCCCGCGCCGTTGCGCGCCCCCCCGCGCAGGGTCGCGAAAGTGGTGAACAGGATGCCCTCGGTCAGCGTCACCGGCTTGCCCGGTGCGAACCGCGACAGCGGCACGATCTGCAGCGGCTCGCGGCCGAGATGGCGCCAGTCGCGCCGGGCGTCCTCCAGCAGCGCGTCGGACTTCGACACCCACAGTGCCCGGCGGCGCCCCTGCATCCAGTTGTCGAGGATGACGCCCGCGACCTGGCGGCCCTTGCCGGCGCCGGTGCCGTCGCCGAGGAAGAAGCCCTGGCGGAAGCGCACCGCGCCCTCCGCGCCCGCGGCCGCGGCGGACAGGAGCGTGCCGGTCTCGTCGAGGGTCCAGTGGCCCGGCAGGTGGCGGGCGTGCGCGGCGCCGGAGTAGATCACGGTCTCGATCTGGCAGTCCGAGAGGAGGCCGGTCTCGACGACCGGCGCCGGCAGGCGCGGGGCGTAGGTCGGCCGCGGCAGGCGCACCGAGGCCATCGCGGTCGACTGGACCAGCGAGGTCGGGTGCGGCTGGCCGCCGTCGACGCGAAGGGTCTCCAGCGCGTAGTCCTCGTACAGCGCCGCCTCCGCCGCCAGCGCTGCCGGCAGGTCCTCGATCACCGTGTAGGCGATCGGCTCGGCGCTCTCGGCCGCCGCGGGTGCGGAACGCGGAGCGGTCAGGCGGAGGGCAGCCGGGCGTGGGGCGAGAACGGCGCCGCGGGACAGGCCGGGAATGGCGCGGCGGGGAGTTGGGGCCGGCGCGAGGCGCGGCGGTACGCCGGTCAGCACGGCCTCCAGCAGCGCGGCGGGATCGGGGCTCAACC
>NZ_LSIX01000792.1:0-213 GCF_001556475.1 Methylobacterium sp. CCH5-D2
GGCGCGAACCGCCGGTCCGGCAACGGTGCACGACAGCCAGTCCCAAGAGGCCATGCGCAATCCCTACGACGTGCTGGGCGTTCCCAAGAACGCGAGCGAGGCCGACATCAAGAAGGCCTATCGCAAGCTGGCGAAGGCCCACCATCCCGACCGCAACAAGGACGACGCGAAGGCGAAGGACCGCTTCGCCGAGGCCAACAGCGCCTACGAGAT
>NZ_LSIX01000793.1:0-1484 GCF_001556475.1 Methylobacterium sp. CCH5-D2
GACGACCCCCGCCATATGCGATCGCCCTGCCTCGGGGCGGGGCCATCTCGTTCGCTCCCGCGCGGGCCAGCTCCCGGGCGGGCGGCGCCCTGCCGCGGCGGCCGGCCGGGGCGCCGACATCCTGCGCCGCCCCAGGAGGACCCTCCGCGTGACCTATCCGACCACCACGGCCTTCTTCGCCGGCCTGTTCGCCCTCGTCTATCTCGGCCTCGCCGCCTGGGTGGTGGCCGGCCGCGTCTCCGGCAACACGCTGTTCGGCAACGGCGGCGACGCCCTGACCCGGCGCGTGCGCTCCCACGCCAACTTCGGCGAGTACGTGCCGTTCGCGCTCGTCCTGATCGGGCTCTACGAGGCGGGCGGGGGCGCGCACGGGCTCGTCACGGGCCTCCTCGTCGTGCTGCTGGTCGCCCGCCTCGCGCACCCGGTCGGCATGCTGGCGCCCCCGAACACGCCGCAGCAATTCGCCTGCCGGGGCGGCGGTACCATCGCGACCTTCGGCGTCCTGGCCGTGGCCGCGGTCGCGCTGCTCCTGCGGGGGTGAGGCGGGACCGGGAAGCCGCGGCCGCGGGGCGGTCCGCGGCCGGTGCGACGCCGGGTTTTACAGTCGTTCGCATGTGCGATGCAGCACATGGAGACAGGAACGCAGTCTTCGCGGGCCCGTTGTGTGGCCATGACAGGCCCGGATAGCCGGGTCCGCGAGACGAGAAGGCCAGACAGACCATGAAGACCCGTATCGCCGCCGCATGCGCCGCCCTCGCCCTGGCGGCCGCCCCGGTCTCCGCCATGGCCTACGATTACGGGGCGCGCTACACCGGCTACGCCCCCTACGAGATGGGCTATGTCGGCGCCCCTCTCGGTGTGCACGACACGCCCTTCTACGAGGGCTGCCCGATGGACTCGGCCGCGGAGGGCAACGCCAACCAGCAGACCCGCCCGGTCAAGCAGTACGGCCAGACCACGGGCGGCTACCGCTGCTGAGGCCGGCACGGAAGCCCTAGCCGGGGTCCCACCGGACCCGCGCCACCGACCGGAAGGCCGCCGCAGGGCGGCCTTCCCGCGTTCGGGCCCGCCCCTTGCCGCCGCCGGCATGCGGGTATATGCCCGCATCCATGTCCGCTAGACCGGGCGATCCGCCCGAAGATCCGCCTCGAGAGTCCCCCTGTACCTGCACGGCCCTGCGCCGGGCCGCCCGCGCGGCCACCGCCGCCTACGACGCGGCGCTGGCGCCCGTGGGCCTGCGGGTGACGCAGTTCGCGATCCTGCGCATCCTGGCCCGGCTCGGGCCGCTGCCGGTGAGCCGGCTCGCCGAGGAGGCCGCGCTCGACCGCTCCACCATGGGGCGCAACCTCGACCCGCTGGAGCGGCGCGGCCTGGTGGCCCTCGCGCCCGACCCGCGGGACGGGCGCGCCCGCGTGGCGGCGCTGACCGGGGCCGGGGAGGCGGCGATCGCGGCCGCCCTGCCGCACTGGCGCGCCGTGGAGGCC
>NZ_LSIX01000794.1:0-763 GCF_001556475.1 Methylobacterium sp. CCH5-D2
GCGGGCCCGGCATCGCCTGACCGGCCGGTCCGCGGGTCGCCGCCGAACCGGATGCCGGGCCCGCGCATTGATCCGGTGTCTCGCATGGAGGGTGCCGAACCGTGGGCCTCGTCTTCGCCTTGCTGCTGATCCTGCCGCCGCTGGGGATTGCCGTCCTCGACCTGCTCCGCACGCGCCGGCCGCAGCCCTACTGACCCCTCGACCCCTGCCGCGACGGCCCGGTGGCCTGGCGCCCCGGCTTCGCTTAGAGCTGCTCCCGATCGCGTCGCGATCGGGAGCAGCTCTAAGCCCTTGTTGTGACGCGCTCTCCGCCGAACCGGCATCCGCTTCGGCGGAGGGCGCTCTAGGTCGCCGGGCCGGGACGGATGCAGGAGACACGCATGAGCAGCGACCGCGACGCAGCCCGGGAGGACGCGGACGACCCGCTCGACGACGCCTCGCGCCTCCACGCGAAGCTCGCCGCGCTGGAGATCGTCCTGGGCGTCCTGATCGGCCGGCTGTCCGAGGAGAACCCGGAGATCCGCGAGGACGTGAAGCGCGATGTCGCCGTGCTGCTCGCCGACATGGCCGGCGGCTCGGAGAGCGAGGAGATGATCGTCGCCGAGGTCCGGCGCGCGGCGGACGTGCTCACGGGCGTGGCGATCGGCTGAGGGCATCCGGCGCTGGAGCCGTTCCCGATCGCGTTGCAATCGCGAACGGCTCCAACCCCTTGTCTTGACGCGCTCTCTTGCGCCGAACCGGCGTCCACTTCGGCGCAAGAGCG
>NZ_LSIX01000795.1:0-2227 GCF_001556475.1 Methylobacterium sp. CCH5-D2
AGTCAGCGCGCGGCGGCCGCGCGGGCGACCGGCTCCTGGCGCAGGCCCGGCAGCGTGCCGCGGGTGGCGAGCGCCGCGATCTCGGCTCCGGCCTGGGACGCGCGCGCCCGCACGGCCTCGTCGGTGAGCCGGTAGTCGGTGAAATCGGGATCCGAGCCGTAGACGGTGGTCGGCACCTGCAGGGCGTTGAAGAAGCCGAAGAGCGGCCGGAAGCTGTGCTCGACCACGAGGGCGTAGCGGGCGCCGCCGCCGGTCGCCACGAGCGCCACCGGCTTGTTGGCGAGCGCGGCAGGCGGGATCAGGTCGAACAGGTGCTTGAACAGGCCCGTGTAGCTGCCCTTGTAGACCGGCGAGCCGACGACGAGCGCGTCGGCCTCCTCGATCGCCTCGATCACCCGCCGGGCCGGCAGGGAGAGCGCGTCCCGGCTCCAGGCCGCGCCGAGCCCGCTGCCGGCATCGACCAGATCGTAGAGCCGCACGTCGAGCGGCACGCGCGCCGCGGCCTCCTCGACGACCGCCTCGACGAGGGCGCGGGTCTTGGAGGGCCGCTGCAGGTTGGCGCTGAAGCCGACGAGTCTGGGTCGTGTCATGCGTCTCATCCGTCCGGTGGCTATCCGCGGGGGGCGGGGAGGGGGTGCTCCGCCCGCCCTGTTCCGATGGCCGAAAGGCTGCGGGACGGACGCGCGCCGGTCAATGAAACGTTCTTATAAATGAACGCGGCCGCGGAGATGATCGTGTTCCATCGGACGATCGAGGGAGAAAATCGCCGCATATCATCAGTTTTCTCGCCCGATAGCCGCCCGACCCCGAACCGATAGGGCGTGTTGCGTTCGTTTTACGGAACGGCCTCTTGCATCCGGCGCCGACGGCGCGCGGCGGATCGGCTGGCGACGCACGGGTCCGGGGCGCCGGGGAGGAACGTGCCGTCCCGGGCGGAGAACGGGGAACGATATCGCGCGACGGGCCGAAAGAAAGCATATCCCTGCTTTTGACGCGGGACCGGACGGCCTGAATACTTGGCCTCGTTCGATCGAGACAGCAACGGACGGCCTCCCGCACCGGCGACGGGCGGAGATCGCCGGCACGGGACCGAAGGAGAATCGCCATGGCCATCGGCACGAGCGGGTCCGAGCCGATCCGCTTCGCCTACTGGGTCCCGAATGTCTCGGGCGGGTTGGTGATCAGCAGGATCCCCCAGCGCACGAACTGGGACGCGGAGTACAATCGCCGCCTCGCCCAGATCGCCGAGGCGGCGGGCTTCGACTACGCGCTGACGCAGATCCGCTTCACGGCGGGCTACGGCGCCGAGTACCAGCACGAATCGGTGGCCTTCAGCCACGCGCTGCTCGCCGCGACCTCCCGCCTCAAGGTGATCGCCGCGCTCCTGCCCGGCCCCTGGCACCCGACGCTGGCGGCCAAGCAGGTCGCGACGATCGCCGAGCTGACGGGCGGGCGCATCGCCGTCAACATCGTCTCGGGCTGGTTCTCGGGCGAGTTCCGGGCGATCGGCGAGCCCTGGCTCGACCACGACGAGCGCTACCGCCGCTCCGAGGAGTTCATCCGGAGCTTGCGGGGGATCTGGACGCAGGACGCCTTCAGCTTCCGCGGCGACTTCTACCGCTACACCGACTACACGCTGAAGCCGAAGCCCACGTCCGGCCTGCCCGAGATCTTCCAGGGCGGCTCCTCGCGCGCCGCGCGCGACATGGCCGCGCGCGTCTCGGACTGGTACTTCACCAACGGCGGCACGCCGGAGACCATCGGGGCGCAGGTGGCGGACCTCCAGGCCAAGGCCCGCGCGAACGGGCACGCGGTCAAGGTCGGCGTCAACGCCTTCGTGATCGCGCGGGACACGGAGGAGGAGGCCCGCGCCGTGCTGCAGGAGATCATCGACCAAGCCGACCCGGAGGCCGTGAGGGCCTTCGGCCACGAGGTCAGGAACGCCGGCCGGGCCTCGCCCGAGGGCGAGGGCAACTGGGCCAAGTCGAGCTTCGAGGATCTCGTCCAGTACAACGACGGCTTCAAGACGAACCTCGTCGGCACGCCGGACCAGATCGCCGAACGCATCGTGGCGCTGAAGGATGTCGGCGTCGATCTCGCCCTGCTCGCCTTCCTGCACTTCCAGGAAGAGGTGGAGTATTTCGGCGCGCAGGTGATCCCGCGGGTGCGGGCGCTCGAGGCCGCCCGCGCGGGGCGCGCCGAGGCGGCCTGATCCGCGCCGCACGCC
>NZ_LSIX01000796.1:0-322 GCF_001556475.1 Methylobacterium sp. CCH5-D2
ACAGCTGGATGCCGGCCTGCCGGTGCTGGCGACGCGCAGCCAGTACACCGAGGGGCACCCCCTCGACGGCGCCTTCTCGGCGGTCTCCGACCTCGGCGAACCGGACCGGCCGCACCGGCACCTCGCGGGCGTTGCCTGGCCGGGCGGCGTGGTGACGCTCGCCGCCCTGCAGGACTGGCACGCGGGGCGGGACTGATCGGGCGCGGGGATCAGAGCCGCGGTTCGGCCGCCGCCCGCAGGGTGCCCCGCGGCAGCGGCTCGGCCACCATCTTCACCGGCTTGCCGCGGCCGATCAGGATCGCGGCGCGGGACTGCTCGGGAT
>NZ_LSIX01000797.1:0-3131 GCF_001556475.1 Methylobacterium sp. CCH5-D2
ATGGCGGTGCGCTACGGCGCCGAGTTCTGCGGCACCCGCCAGGAGGCGGCGCTCGGCGATCCGATCCGGATCGGCGAGGTCACGGTGCGGTTCGCGCCGGCCGGCCACGTGCTGGGCTCGGCCCAGATCGCGATCGAGCGGGAGGGCGTGCGGGTGGTTGTCTCGGGCGACTACAAGCGCGCGCCGGACCCGACCTGCCTGCCCTTCGAGGTGGTGCCCTGCGACGTCTTCATCACCGAGGCGACCTTCGGCCTGCCGGTCTTCCGCCACCCCGACACGCGCGGCGAGGTGCGGCGCCTGCTCGAGTCCGTGCGGCTCTTCCCCGAGCGCGCCCACATCGTCGGCGCCTACGCGCTCGGCAAGGCGCAGCGGGTGATGGCGCTGCTGCGGGAGGAGGGCTGGGACCGGCCGATCCACCTGCACGGGGCGATGGAGAAGCTGACCGAACTCTACAAGCAGGAGGGCGTGCCGCTCGGCGACACCCCGAAGGTCGTGGCGGCCGAGCGCAAGGACCTGCACGGCGCCATCGTGCTCTGCCCGCCCTCCGCGATCCAGGACCTGTGGTCGCGCAAGTTTCCCGATCCGGTGACCTGCTTCGCCTCGGGCTGGATGCGTGTGCGCGCCCGGGCGCGCCAGAAGGGCGTCGAGCTGCCGCTGGTGATCTCCGACCATTCCGACTGGCCCGACCTCTGCCGCACCATCCGGGAGACCGGGGCCGGCGAGGTCTGGGTCACGCACGGGCAGGAGGATGCGCTGGTGCACTGGTGCGGCACGCAAGGCATCCGGGCCAAGCCCCTGCACCTGCTGGGCTACGGTGACGACGGCGAGGCCGAGCCCGCGCCCGAAGCCGGTCCTGGACCCGACAATGGGGCCGGCCCGGAGGAGGCCGCCGCGTGAACGCCTTCGCCGAACTCCTCGACCGCCTCGCCTACGAGCCGCGCCGCAACGCGAAGCTGCGCCTGCTGCAGGACTACTTCGCCCGGACCCCGGACCCGGAGCGCGGCTACGCGCTGGGTGCCATGACCGACACCTTGAGCTTCCGCGAGGCCAAGCCCGCCCTGATCCGGGCGCTGGTGGAGGAGCGGGTCGATCCGGTGCTGTTCCGGCTCTCGCACAACTATGTGGGCGACCTCGCCGAGACGACCGCGCTGATCTGGCCGGGGCCGGATGCGGGGGAGGCAGGGCTCGGCCACAACAACCCGCCCCCGCCGACGCTGGCCGAGGTGGTGGAGACGCTCGGCACCACGGCCAAGAAGGACCTGCCCGCCCACCTCGCCCACTGGCTCGACGCGCTCGACGAGACCGGGCGCTGGGCGCTGCTGAAGCTCGTCACCGGCAACCTCCGGGTCGGCGTCTCGGCGCGTCTGGCCAAGACGGCGGTGGGCGCGCTCGGCGGCCACGAGGCCGACGCGGTGGAGGAGGTCTGGCACGGGCTCACCCCGCCGTTTGCCGGGCTCTTCGCCTGGGTCGAGGGCAAGGGGGAGCGCCCCGAGACCCTGAACCCGGCCCCGTTCCGGCCGCCCATGCTCTCGCACCCGATCGAGGAGGAGGCCGACCTCGACCGGCTCGACGCGGAGGATTTCTCCGGCGAGTGGAAGTGGGACGGCATCCGGGTCCAGCTCGTCGGCGGCCGCGACCGGGACGGCGCCCAGGTCGCCCGGGTCTATTCCCGCACCGGCGAGGACATCACCGGAGCGTTCCCGGATCTCGCCGAGGCGATCACCTTCACGGGCAGCCTCGACGGCGAGCTGCTGATCCTGCGCGAGGGCCGGGTGCAGAGCTTCAACGTCCTGCAGCAGCGGCTCAACCGGAAGGCCGTCACCCCGAAGCTGCTCGACGAGTTCCCGGCGCATGTGCGCGCCTACGACATCCTGGCGGCGGACGGCGCGGACCTGCGGGTCGAGCCGTTCGAGACCCGCCGCGCCCACCTCGAAGCCTTCGTGGGCCGCCTCGATCACGCCCGCATCGACCTCTCGCCGGTGGTGCCCTTCGCGAACTGGGCGGAGCTGGCGGCGGCCCGCGCCGACCCGGCCTCGGTCGGCGCCGGGGAGGACGCCGACGCGATCGAGGGCGTGATGCTGAAGCGGCGCTCCAGCCCCTACCTGCCGGGCCGCCCCAAGGGGCCCTGGTGGAAGTGGAAGCGCGAGCCCCACATCGTGGACGCGGTGATGATGTACGCCCAGCGCGGCCACGGAAAGCGCTCGTCCTTCTACTCGGACTACACGTTCGGGGTCTGGCGGGAGGGGCCGGAGGGCGACGAGCTGGTGCCGGTCGGCAAGTGCTATCACGGCTTCACGGACGCGGAACTGCAAAAACTCGACCGCTACGTCCGCAACCACACCACCAAGCGCTTCGGGCCGGTGCGCGAGGTCGCCTACGGCCGCGACGCCGGGCTCGTGCTCGAGATCGCCTTCGAGGGCGTGCAGCGCTCGACGCGACATAAGTCGGGCGTGGCGATGCGCTTTCCCCGGGTCAGCCGGATCCGCTGGGACAAGCCTCCGGCCGAGGCCGACCGGATCGACGTGCTGGAGCGCATCCTCGCCCGCGGCGAGCGCGAGATCGCGCCGGGCCAGACGCTGGAGGAGACGCGATGAGACAGGGCCGGATCGGCGGGATCGAAGACTTCTCGGCGGGCGCGGTCGAGCGGCGGGCGGGCGCGCGCCTGACCATCGCCACGCCGGGCCAGGGCTTCACCGACTTCACCGAGGCGGTCGCCGCCTTCGTCCGCCAGAGCGGCATCCGGGACGGGCTCGTCCACGTGTTCTGCCGCCACACCTCGGCCTCGCTGACCATCCAGGAGAACGCCGACCCGGACGTGCAGACCGACCTGATGAGCGCGCTGGACAACCTCGCCCCGCGCGGGGCCGGCTACGTCCACGGCGCCGAGGGTCCTGACGACATGCCGGCCCATATCCGCACCCTGCTCTCCGATTCCGGGCTGACGGTCCCGGTCGCGGGCGGCCGGCTGGCGCTCGGGACGTGGCAGGGGATCTACCTGATCGAGCATCGCGACCACCCGCACCGGCGGCAAGTCGTGCTGAGCGCCGTGGGGAGCTGAGGGATTCCAGGGCTCCGCCCTGGACCCGCCAAAGGTCTCGACCTTTGGGATCCGGGACGTGTCAGAGCGTCCG
>NZ_LSIX01000798.1:0-314 GCF_001556475.1 Methylobacterium sp. CCH5-D2
GCGGCCGGGCACGACCGCGACGCGGGCCGAGACCGCCGACATCGAGCGCGCGATGTCGTCCGAGAGGCCGATGACGCGGGACGACTTGGTGCCGGGCGCCGGCTCCAGCTCGTAGAGCGTGACGACGGGCCCCGGCCGCACGGCCAGGATGTCGCCGCGCACGCCGAAATCCTGGACCGTCTGCTGCAGGTTGAGGGCGTTCTGCTCCAGCACGTCGGCATCGACCTCCTCGCTGCCGCCGGGGGCGGGCAGGGCGAGGAGTTCGAGGGCGGGCAGCTCGTAGTCGGCGTTCGCGAAGGCCGCGACTTCCAGGT
>NZ_LSIX01000799.1:0-1089 GCF_001556475.1 Methylobacterium sp. CCH5-D2
GCGCAGGGCCGAGCAGACTACGACGCCCGGCTCCCCCGCCGCCAGCCGCTCGCCGATCCAGGCCGCGATGCGGGCGAGCCAGGGTGCGCGGTCGGCGTCGGTGAGCGGGTGGCCGGCATGCATCTTGGCGATGTGCTCGCGCGTGTGGAAGGCGTCGCCGTCCACGAACGTCCAGCCGAGGCGCCGCGCGACCGCCTCGGCGACGGTGCTCTTGCCCGAGCCCGACACGCCCATGACCACGAGGATGCACGGACGCACGCAGGCGGCTTCAGGGTCTGCCAGGGTCACGGATCGTCCTCCCGCTGGGAATGAATAGGTCGGCGGCGGACGGAGGGAAGCCGGCCGGATGCGATGGTCGCTGTCGGCGTGGGGGCTGCGGCGCGGTCGCGGATGTGTGCAGCGGGGATGGAGGCCGCTCCCGCGGGGTCTTCGTACCGGTGTGGCCGACCCGCTACGGACGGGAACACCGGATTGAGCTAGGCAGCGGAATCGGCGAAACCGTCAGGCGATCCTGGATGCGCGCTACTCCCCTTGCCCTGTGCGCCGCGCTCGCGGTGTCGGGCTGCTCGATCCTGCCCGCGGCGGGTCCGACCTCGCGCGCGGTGGTGGCCGGCGCCGAGGTGGCCACCGCCGACGGTCTGTTCGCCCGCTACGAGATCATCGACATCACCCCCGCCGTCATCGAGGCCCTGCGCACCCGCCCCCTCGACAGCCTGCTCGCCTCCTTCGGCGACCACCGCCTCTCCGTCGAGCCCGTCATCGGCGTCGGCGACTCCGTCTCCGTCTCGATCTGGGAGGCCGGATCGGGCGGCCTGTTCTCCGGACCGCTGGTCGCCGACCGCTTCTCCGCCGGATCCAAGTCCGCCCTCATCCCCGAGCAGATCGTCACCCGCGACGGCGCCATCTCGGTCCCCTATGCGGGCCGCATCCAGGTGCTCGGCCGCAGGCCCCAGGACGTCCAGGCGCTCATCGAGAACGAGCTCGCCGGCAAGGCCATCCAGCCCCAGGTGCTCGTCACCATCACCAAGCCGATCTCGCAGGCCGTCACCGTCACCGGCGAGGGCGCGGCGGGCGCGCGCATCCCGCTCT
>NZ_LSIX01000079.1:0-10360 GCF_001556475.1 Methylobacterium sp. CCH5-D2
GAGCCCCTGGACGCGCAGGCCCCGCCCGCCCCGGACGAGGCCCGGGCCCGGGAGGCGCGGGCGTTGCGCCGCGACGTCCTGGCCGCCGCGCTGCTCGCCCTGCCGGTGGTGGTGCTCGACATGGGGGGCCACCTCGCCCCGGGCTTCCACCACGCGGTGGCGAGCCTTCTCGGGGCCGACGGCGCCGCCTGGCTCCAGGCCGGGCTCGCGACGCTGGTGCTCGCCGGCCCCGGACGGCGCTTCTTCGCGCAAGGGCTGCCCGGTTTGCTGCGCGGGCACCCGGACATGAACGCCCTCGTGGCGCTGGGCTCGGGCGCGGCCTACCTCTACTCGCTGGCCGCGACCGTCGCGCCGGACCTGCTGCCCACGGGCAGCCGGCATCTCTACTTCGAGGCGAGCGTCCTCATCGTCACCCTGATCCTGCTCGGGCGCAGCCTGGAGGCGCGGGCGCGCGGCCGCACCGGCGAGGCCATCGCCCGGCTTCTGGACCTCGCCCCGACGACCGCCCGCGTGGTGCGGGACGGCGCGGAGGCGCAGGTCGGGCTCGCCGAGCTGAAGGTCGGCGACGTGGTGCGGGTCCGCCCCGGCGAGCGCGTCGCGGCGGACGGCGTCGTGGTGGCGGGCGAGAGCTTCGTGGACGAGAGCATGGTGACCGGCGAGCCGGCACCGGTGCGCAAGGCGCCGGGCGCGGCGACCGTCGGCGGCACGCTCAACCAGGGCGGCAGCCTCGACCTGCGGGTCGGCTCGGTCGGCGCCGACACGGTGCTCGCCCAGATCGCCCGCATGGTCGAGCGGGCGCAAGGGGCCAAGCTCCCGATCCAGGCCCTGGTCGACCGGGTGACCGGGCGCTTCGTGCCGGCCGTGATCGTGGCCGCGCTCGCGACCTTCGCGGCCTGGCTCGTCCTGGCGCCCGCGCCCGCCCTCGGACCGGCCCTCGTCCACGCCATCGCGGTGCTGATCATCGCCTGCCCCTGCGCCATGGGGCTCGCCACGCCCACCTCGATCATGGTCGGCACCGGCCGCGCGGCGCGGCGCGGCATCCTGTTCCGCGACGGCACGGCGCTGCAGCGCTTGGCGGGCGTGCGCGTCGTCGCCCTGGACAAGACCGGCACCCTGACCGAGGGGCATCCGCGCCTCACCGACCTCGTCGCCGCGCCGGGCCGCGACGCGGCCGAGACCCTGAGCCTCGCCGCCGGGCTGGAGAGCCGCTCCGAGCACCCGGTCGCCGCCGCGATCGTGGCGGAGGCGCGGGCGCGCGGCCTCGCGATCCCCGAGCCTGAGGGCTTCGAGGCGGAGGCCGGGCACGGCGTGCGCGGCCGGGTCGGGGGCCGGGCGGTCGCGGTCGGCGCCCGGCGCTGGCTCGACCGGCTCGGCATCGCGGCCGATCCGGAGCTGGCGGCGCGGGCCGACGCGCTCTCGGCCCAGGGGCGCAGCCCGCTGCACGTGGCGCTCGACGGGCGCCACGTCGCGGTGCTCGCGGTCTCCGACCCGCTCAAGGCCGGCGCCCGCGCGGCGGTGGCGGCGCTGCGCGCGGGCGGCCTCACGATCGCGATGCTGACGGGCGACGACCGGCGCGCCGCCGAGGCGGTGGCCCGGGACCTCGGCATCGACGCGGTCTCGGCGGAGATGCTGCCGGCCGGCAAGGTCGAGGCGCTTCGGGCGTTGCGGGCCGCGAACGGCCCCGCCGCCTTCGTGGGCGACGGCATCAACGACGCGTCGGCGCTCGCCGAGGCCGATGTCGGGCTCGCCATCGGCACCGGCACCGACATCGCGGTCGAGAGCGCGGACGTGGTGCTGATGGCGGGCGATCCCGGCGCGCTCGTGGAGGCGCTGTCCCTGTCGCGGGCCGTGATGCGCAACATCGGCCAGAACCTGTTCTGGGCCTTCGCCTACAACGTCGCGCTGATCCCGGTTGCGGCTGGCGCGCTCGCGATCGTCGGCGGCCCGAGCCTGTCGCCGGTTCTCGCCGCGGGCGCGATGGCGCTGTCCAGCACCTTCGTCCTCGGCAACGCGCTGCGCCTGCGCCGGGCGGGCGGACGCGCCGTCCCGGCGGGGAACCCCGCAAGGAGCCTCGCATGAGCGAGCAGCGCGTCACCATCGGCGAGGCGGCCCGTCTCACCGGCGTCTCGGCCAAGATGATCCGCTGGTACGAGGAGACCGGCCTGCTGGCCCCCGCCGCCCGCCTGGAATCCGGCTATCGCACCTACGGCGAGGCCGACATCCACACCCTGCGCTTCGTGCGGCGCGCCCGCGACCTCGGCTTCAGCGTGGAGGCCATCGCGGACCTCCTCGCCCTCTGGCGCGACCGCGGCCGCCCGAGCGCCGGCGTGAAGGCGATCGCTCTCGAGCAGATCGCCGTCCTGCGGCAGCGGATCACCGAGCTCGAAGGCATGGCCCGCACCCTGGAACACCTCGCGGCAACCTGCTGCGGCGACGCGCGGCCGGATTGCCCGATCCTCGACGACCTCGCCGCGGACGAGCCCCCGCCACCGCCCGTCCCACGGCGCCGGCGGGGCCTGGGCCGGGGCGTCCCGCGCGCGTGAGAGCCCTATATCGCCCCCGTGCGGAGGAGGGCGGGCGATGGCGCAGGACCGGCAGGACCCACCGCTCGTCCGCGGCATCGTCGCGGTGAGCCGCACGGTGGCGGATCTCGGGCGGACAGAGGCCTTCTACCGCGACGCGCTCGGCTTCGCGGCGATCGCACCGCCCGAGCCGGCCCCGGAGCCGATCCTCGCGGCTTTGGGGCTCGCCGGCACCGCCACGCGGCGGCTGCGGATGCGCCTCGGGCGCCAGAGGCTCGCCTTCCTGGCCTTCGACCCGGCCGGAGCGCCCTATCCGCCCGGGGCAGGCGCGAACGACCCGGTCTTCCAGCACGTCGCGATCCCGGTGCGCGCCATGGAGCCGGCCGCCGCGCGTCTCATCGCCCACCATCCGGCACCGATCGGCACGGACGGCCCGCAGGCGCTGCCCGCATCCTCCGGCGGCGTCACCGCCTTCAAGGTCCGCGATCCGGACGGCCACCCGGTCGAGCTGATCCACTTCCCCGGCGGCGCGCCGGCCGCGCGCTGGCGGGACGCGCCCGGGCTCTTCCTCGGCATCGACCACTCGGCGCTCGCCGTGACCGATCTCGACCGGGCGCTCGCAATCTTCCGCGACGCCCTCGGCTTCCGCGTCGTCCAGCGCGGGCTCAACCGCGGCGAGGCGCAGGCCCGGCTCGACGGTCTCCTCGACCCGGAGGTCGACGTGCTCGCCCTGGAGCCGGCGGGCTCCGGAACGCCCCATCTCGAACTGCTGCACTACCGCCGCCCGGCCGCATCCGGCCCGACGCCCTACGGTCCCCGCGACCGCGCCTCCGGCCGCCTCGTCCTCGCGGTCCGCGATCTCGACGCGGCGGCGGACGCGCTGGCCGGGGCGGGCTGCCCGGTGCGCCGGGCCGCGGGCGTCGCCTACGCGGAGGGGCCGGACGGCCATGGCTTGCTGCTGGTGCCGGCGGCGTAACGGTCCCGGGCCACGCTCACACCGGAAGGGCGTTCGTGTACTTCACCTGGCCCAGCGCGAAGCTCGACTCGATCGAGCCGACGCCGTCGAGGCGCGTGAGCTTGTCCTTCAGGAAGCGCTCGTAGGCGGCGAGATCCGGCACCACCACCCGCACGAGATAGTCGTGCCGCCCGGTCATCAGGTAGCACTCGACCACCTCCGGCCAGCGCGCCACCGCCTCGGCGAAGCGGTCGAGTTCCTCCTCGCGCTGGCGCTCCAGCTTCACCGAGGCGAACACGCTGATCGGCAGCCCGACCTTGGCCTGATCGACCAGCGCCACGTAGCCCCTGAGGATGCCGGCCTCCTCCAGCATCCGGATCCGGCGGAGCGCCGGGGAGGACGAGAGGCCGACGCGCCCCGCGAGATCCTGGATCGTGATGCGGCCGTCGCGCTGCAGCTCGGCCAGGATCTTCCGGTCGATCGCGTCGATCCGCCGTTCCGGCATGAAAGCACTCCTTCTCCGCCCTCGATTGGCAGATCCCGCCGAAATCTCGCGCGCGCACAGCGCATTTGGCAATTCCTGCTGGCGGTCCGGTGCCAGATTTCCTGCGCACCCGACGAGGCTGAAGCCCGATGACCGACCCGCGCCAGACAGACCCGCGCCTGCCCTACCTCGCCGAGCTGGAGCGCAAGGCGCTGTGGCTCTCGACCTGGATGATCCACAACGCCAACCACCTGCGCCCGAACCGCGACGGCATGAAGGTCGGCGGCCATCAGGCCTCCTCGGCCTCGCTGGCGACGATCATGACGGCGCTCTACTTCGGCGTGCTCCGCCCAGAGGACCGGGTGGCGGTGAAGCCCCATGCCGGCCCGGTCTTCCACGCGCTCCAGTACCTCGCCGGTCGCCAGACCCGGGAGAAGCTGGAGAATTTTCGCGGTTTTGGTGGCGTTCAATCGTATCCCTCGCGGACCAAGGACACCGACGACGTCGATTTCTCGACGGGCTCGGTCGGCCTCGGCGTGGCCCAGACGCTGTTCGGCAGCCTCGTGCGCGACTACGTCCGCGCCCACGGCTGGGGCCTCGACCGGCCGGAGGGCCGCATGGTGGCGCTCTTGGGCGACGCCGAGATGGACGAGGGCAACATCTTCGAGGCCCTGATGGAGGGCTGGAAGCACGGGTTGCGCAAGACCTGGTGGATCATCGACTACAACCGCCAGAGCCTCGACGCGGTGATCCGCGAGGGCCTCTACAGCCGCTTCGAGGAGATCTTTCGGTCCTTCGGCTGGGACGTAGTGGTTCTCAAATACGGGAGCCTGATGGACGCGGCCTTCGCGGAAGCGGGCGGTGAACGGCTGCGGGCCTGGATCGACACGGCGCCGAACCAGCTCTACGCGGCGCTGACCTTCCAGGGCGGGGCGGCCTGGCGGCGGCGGCTCACCCAGGATCTGGCCGACGATGCCGATGGCCTCGCGCTCCTCGACCGGCGCAGCGACGACCAGCTCGCCGAACTCATGGGCAATCTCGGCGGGCACGACCTCGTCAACCTGCTGAAGGCCTTCGAGGGTGCCGACAACGACCGCCCGACCGTGTTCATCGCCTACACGGTGAAGGGCTACGGCCTGCCGCTCGCCGGCCACAAGGACAACCATTCGGGCCTGCTCACCCCCGCCCAGACCGAGCTGTTCCGCGAGAGCCGGGGCGTGCCGGCGGGCCAG
This sequence comes from Methylobacterium sp. CCH5-D2, assembly GCF_001556475.1. Taxonomy (NCBI): domain Bacteria; kingdom Pseudomonadati; phylum Pseudomonadota; class Alphaproteobacteria; order Hyphomicrobiales; family Methylobacteriaceae; genus Methylobacterium; species Methylobacterium sp. CCH5-D2. Next base: position 5,194 of record NZ_LSIX01000079.1, read on the forward strand.
GAATGGGAGCCCTTCGCGGGGACTCGGTTGGCCGAAGCGGAGCTGCGCCGCTTCATCGACCGGGCGCCCTTCTTCCGCGAGGGCCCGCGCCTGCGCGACGCCGCACGGCTCCCCGTGCCGCAGGGTTTCCCTTGCCCGCGCCAGCCGACGCTCTCGACGCAAGCGGGCTTCGGCATGATCCTGAACGATCTCGCCCGTTCGGACGCGCCGATCACGGAACGCATCGTCACCACCTCGCCGGACGTCACCGTCTCGACCAATCTCGGCGGCTGGGTGAACCGGCGCGGCCTCTTCGCCCGCGAGGAATTGCGCGACCTGTTCCGGGCCGAGCGCATCCCCTCGACCTTCACCTGGGATTTCTCGGCACAAGGCCAGCACATCGAACTCGGCATCGCCGAGATGAACCTGTTCCTGCTGCTCTCCGGGCTCGGGCTCTCGCATCGCCTCTTCGGCGAGCGGCTGATCCCGATCGGCACGCTCTACGACCCCTTCATCGCCCGCGGCTTGGACGCCCTGAACTACGCCTGCTACCAAGATGCCCGCTTCATCATCGCGGCCACGCCCTCCGGCGTGACCCTGGCGCCGGAGGGCGGCGCCCACCAGTCGATCGGCACGCCGCTGATCGGCCTGTCGCAGCCGGGACTCGCCAGCTACGAGCCGGCCTTCGTCGACGAGCTGTCGGCGATCCTGGCCCACGCCCTCGACTACGTGCAGCGCGACGGCAAGGCCGGCGGCTCGGTCTACCTGCGCCTCTCAACCCGCGGCCTGGAGCAGCCCAACCGCGCGCTCTCGGCGGATCTGTCGGACGCGATCGTCGCGGGCGCCTACTGGCTGCGCGAGCCGGGGCCGAACTGCGAGGTCGTGGTCGCCTATACGGGCGCGGTGGCGCCCGAGGCGATCGAGGCGGTCGGCCGCATGGCCGAGGACCGGCGCGACGTCGGGCTGCTGGCCGTAACCTCGGCCGACCGTCTGCACGCCGGCTGGAGCGCAGCCCAGGGCGCGCGCGAGCGCGGCGAGCGGGGGGCCGAGAGCCACGTCGAGGCCCTGCTCGGGCGCCTGCCGCGCCATTGCGGCCTCGTCACGGTGATCGACGGGCACCCGGCAACGCTGGGCTGGCTCGGCTCCGTGCACGGCCACCGCACCCGGGCGCTCGGCGTGGCGCAGTTCGGCCAGACCGGCACGGTGGCGGACCTCTACCGCCATTTCGGCATCGACGCCCGCGGCATCATCGCGGCGGCGCAGGGGCTGGCTCCCGAGCGGCCGATCCGGCAGTTGAGTCTGGTTGCGGGCTGAGCGCGCCGCGTCCTCCCTCCCCCCTCGGCGGGGGAGGGAGGACGCGGCGGCTCTGCCGCCTTCCCGGCCCCGCTCCCGGTTGACGCCCCGGTTGGCCCCCTGTTTGCTGGATCCGACCCGCCCGCAGCGCAAGCGGCCCCGAGCGCATCCATGCCCGCCCTAGACCGCATCCAGGCCTTCTCCGACGCCATCACCGCGTGGCGGCACGACCTGCACGCCCATCCCGAGCTGCTCTACGACGTGGAGCGCACGGCCGGCTTCGTGGCGGACAAGCTCAGGGCCTTTGGCTGCGACGCGGTCGTCACCGGCATCGGCCGCACCGGCGTCGTCGGGGTGATCCAGGGCCGGGGCGGGCGCTCGGACCGGGCGATCGGCCTGCGCGCCGACATGGACGCCCTGCCGATCCACGAGGTGCGCGACCTCGCCTACCGCTCCACCGTGCCGGGCCGGATGCACGCCTGCGGGCATGACGGGCACACCGCGATGCTGCTCGGCGCCGCCCGCTACCTCGCCGAGACCCGCGATTTCGACGGGCGGGCGGTCCTGATCTTCCAGCCCGCCGAGGAGGGCGGGGGCGGCGGCGAGGCGATGGTCGAGGACGGGCTGATGGAGCGCTTCGGCATCGCGGCGGTCTACGGCATGCACAACATCCCGGGGCTGGCGCTCGGCCGCTTCGCGATCCGACCCGGCCCGATCATGGCCTCGACCGACCGCTTCACCGCGACGATCGAGGGAAGGGGCGGGCATGCCGCGCTCCCGCACGCGGCCGTCGACAGCGTGGTGGTGGCGAGCCACGTGGTGCTGGCGCTCCAATCGATCGTCGCCCGCAACGTCGATCCGCTGCAATCGGCCGTGGTCTCGGTCTGCGCGCTCGAAGCCGGCGAGGCCTTCAACGTCCTGCCGCAGAGCGTGACCCTGCGCGGCACCGTGCGGGCGCTGTCCTCCGAGGTGCGGGCGCTGATCAAGGACCGCATCGTCGCCCTGACCGAGGGCGTCGCCGGCGCGTTCGGGGCCGCGGGCAGCGTCGATTTCGGGTCGAGCTATCCCGTCACCGAGAACGACCCGGCGGAAGCCGCCTTCGTGGCCGACGTCGCCGCCGAGCTCGTCGGCGAGGACCGGGTCGCGCGCGACGTCGCCCCGATGATGGCGGCGGAGGATTTTTCGTACATGCTGGAGCGGCGGCCGGGCGCCTACCTGTTCCTCGGCAACGGCGACAGCGCGCCCCTCCACCACCCGCACTACGATTTCAACGACGCGGCGGCGCCCCTCGGGGCCTCGCTCTGGGCCCGGCTGGTGGAGACGGGGTTGCCGCTGGGGCGCTGAACCGCGCGCGGCTCTCCCTCCCCGACAGAGGGGGGGAGGGAGACGACGTGCCCTACGCCCCGGGGTAGCGCCCCTTCAGCAGGGCGTAGACCAGCCGCGCGGTCTGGACCTCGCCGCCCTCCGGCCGACCCGGCTTGGTCGAGGGGTTCCAGCCGTAGAGGTCGAGATGGGCGTGCGCCCGCGCGCGAGGGGCGAAGCGGCGCAGGAAGAGCGCCGCGGTGATCGCCCCCGCGAAGGGGCCGCCCGAGACGTTGTTGAGGTCGGCCACCTTCGAGTCGAGCAGGCTCGCGTAGGGCGGGTGCAGCGGCAGGCGCCAGACCGGGTCGATCGCCGCGCGCCCCGCCGCCGCGATCGCGTCGGCGAGCGCGTCGTCCTCGGTGAAAAGGGCCGGCAGGTCGGGGCCCAGTGCGACGCGGGCGGCGCCCGTCAGCGTCGCGAAGTCGATGAGGAGGTCGGGCTCCTCCGCGTCGGCGAGCGCCAGGGCGTCGGCGAGGATCAGCCGCCCCTCCGCGTCGGTGTTGCCGATCTCGACGGTGAGCCCCGCACGGCTGCGCAGCACGTCGCCCGGCCGGAAGGCCTCGCCCGAGACCGCGTTCTCGACCGCCGGCACGATGAGGCGCAGCCGCACGGGGAGCCCTGAGCCCATCACCATGTCGGCGGCGGCGATGGCGGCCGCCGCGCCCCCCATGTCCTTCTTCATCAGCAGCATCGCGGCCGAGGGCTTGATGTCGAGGCCGCCGGTGTCGAAGGCGACCCCCTTGCCGACGAGCGTGACGCGCGGCGCCGTCTCGGAGCCCCAGGTCAGGTCGATCAGCCTGGGCGCGCGAGGCGAGCCGGCTCCGACCGCGTGGACCAGCGGGAACTCCCGGGCGAGGTCCGCACCCGCGGTGACGCCGACCCGCGCTCCGTGCCGCTCGGCCAGCGCCCGCACCGCGGCCTCGATCTCGACGGGGCCGAGGTCGTTGGCCGGCGTGTTGACGAGGTCGCGCCCGCGCGAGACCGCCGCGGCGATGCGGCCGATCTCGTCGGCATCGACGTCCTCGGGCGCCGCGAGGCGCGGCGTCTCGGTCCCGCCGGACCGGTAGCGGCGGAAGCCGTAGGATCCCATCAGCCAAGCGAGCGCCGCCTCGTGCGGGGCGGAGGCGCCCTCCAACCTGTAGGTACCGGGCGGGAGAAGTCCGGGCAGCTTGCCGGCGAGCAGCCGGTCCTGGGCCGGCGCCTCCGGGTCGCCGAGGCCGAACAGGACGCGGCCGAGGCCACCCTCGGCATCGGGCAGCAGGGCGAGGCGTCCCGCCTTCGGAGCGAAGCCCGTGGCTGCCGCGAAGGCCCGCTGCGCCGGCTCCAGCCCGGCCTCGACCGCGGCCCAGTCCGCGGCGGAGACGAGGGTCACCGGAACGCCCGGGGTGCCGGCCGGCAGAAGGCCGGGCACGATGTCGTGCGTGAGGTCTCGCGAAAGGTCCTGCGTCTCGCCCATGCGCTCGATCGTCCCTGCAGCCCTCGGAGGCGGCGCCGCTTAACCGCCGGTTAGGGTTAACGCTCTACTCCGGGCCGGCGGGGCCGTGAAGTTCTTGGCGCCCCTCGGCGTTTCCGGAGCGGACCATGAACACGGCCCTGCGCCTCTCGGCAGCTGCGCTCGTCGCGCTCGCGCTCGGCGCCTGCCAGACTCGCGCGCCCGAGACGACCGGTTCGATCGGTCGGGCCGCCGCGCGCGCGCCCCTCGAGCGCGCCGAGGTCGAGGCGCTGGGCGCCCGCTACCGCGAGAACCCGAACGATCTCGGCGGCGCGATGCGCTACGCCCAGGCCCTGCGCGCCACCGACCAGCGGACCCAGGCCGCCGCGGTGCTGCAGCAGGCGGCCCTGCGCAACCCACGCAACCAGGCCGTGCTCGGCGCCTACGGCAAGGTGCTGGTCGAGGTCGGGCGCTTCCAGGAGGCGCAGGAGGTCCTGCAGAACGCCCACACGCCCTCCCAGCCGGACTGGCGCATCCTCTCGGCGCAGGGCAGCGCCGCCGACCAGCTCGGCGACCACGCCCGCGCCCAGGGCTTCTACGAGGCGGCGCTGAAGATCCGCCCGGAGGAGCCCTCGATCCTATCCAATCTCGGCCTGTCCTACGCGCTGGCCCGCCGGCTCGATCAGGCCGAGACGGTCTCGCGCCGGGCCGCCGCGAACCCTGCGGCCGACGCGCGGGTGCGGGCGAACCTCGCCCTGGTTCTCGGCCTCAAGGGCCGCTTCCCCGAGGCCGAGGCGCTGCTGCGCCAGGACTTGCCCCCCGCTGAGGCCGAGGCCAGCCTCGCCTCGCTGCGGGGGCTCGTCGCCCAGCCGAACCGCTGGAAGGCGATCGAGGCCGCCGACCGCGCGGCCGCCAAGCCGGCCGCCAAGCCGGCTGCGACGTCGGCCGCCGCGCTCGCGGCCGCCGTCGACCCGCGGGGGTAGCTCCCGACAGCGCCCGCGCGTGGTAGGTAGCGCCATGCGCGCCGCCCTCCCGCTCCTCCTCTGCCTCGCCGGTCCGGCGCTCGCCGAGCCGGCCCCCGCAAAGAGGTCCCCGCCGGTG
>NZ_LSIX01000800.1:0-3157 GCF_001556475.1 Methylobacterium sp. CCH5-D2
CCCCCCGCCGTCGGCGCGGTCTGCGCCCGCGCGTCCGTCGCGTATCCGGCGATGCCCGCGGCGCAGAGGCCGAGAGCGGCCAGGAGCCTGCCCGATCCCATCATGGTCCATCCCCCCAGGAGAGTGCGTTGTTCATGTTCCCGGTCTCGCGCCGGGTTTCGTGACGGTTGCGGTGTTTTCGCGTGGCGGCTTCAGTCGATAGGGACTGGAAAATCCAGAAGCCTCTAGCTGAAGATCTGTTGTTCGCCTGTTTCCGCCGGGCCTTGGGCGGTCCGCTTCTTCAGGGCCCCTACCAGAACGGCCGTGATCGCGCTGCCGGCGGCGAGAGCGATCACCGCGCCCGGAAGGTTCGTCACCGCGTTCGGGATCGGCAGCACGAACAGGCCGCCGTGGGGCACCTTCAGCGTCACGCCGAGGCTGAGCGCCAGCGCACCGGCCGCGGCGGAGCCCGCCACCATCGCGGGGATCACCCGCAGCGGGTCGGCCGCCGCGAAGGGGATCGCGCCCTCCGTGATGAACGCGGCGCCGAGCACCGCCGCGGCGCCGCCTGCCTCGCGCTCCGGCGCGGTGAAGCGGGCCGGGAACAGGCGGGTGGCGAGGGCGAGCCCGAGGGGCGGGGTCATGCCGCCGAGCATCACCGCGGCCATCGGAGCATCGACGCCCGAGGAGAGCAGCGCCGCGGCCGAGGCGTAGGCCGCCTTGTTGATCGGCCCACCCATGTCGACCGCCATCATGCCGCCGAGGATCAGCCCGAGCACCAGCGCGCTCGCCCCCTGCATGCCCTTGAGCCAGCCGGTCAGCGCCGCGAGGACCGCCGCCACCGGCACGCCCACCACGTAGATCATCAGCAGGCCGGTGATGGCGGTGGCCAGCAGCGGCAGGATCAGGACGGGCTTCAGCCCGTCCAGATTCCTGGGCAGGCGGATGTGCCGGTTGAGAAAGGCCACCGTGTAGCCCGCGATGAAGCCCGCCGCGATGCCGCCGAGGAAGCCGGCCTGGAGGTTGGCCGCCAGCATCCCGCCGACCATGCCGGGCGCGATGCCGGGCCGGTCGGCGATGGAGTAGGCGATGTAGCCCGCGAGCGCCGGCACGATCAGCGCGAAGGCCGCCTTGGCGCCGATCTCGCCCAGCGCGTAGCCCAGCGTCCCGGCATGGCCCGGCGCCATCGCGTCGATGCCGCCGACTGCGAAGGCCAGCGCGATGAGCAGGCCGCCCGCCACCACGAAGGGCAGCATGAAGGAGACCCCGGTCATCAGGTGCTTGTAGGCGCCGGCCTTGGCCTGCGCCGCCTCGGGCCGCGCCGGATCCCCGGTCGCCGCGGCGCCGTCCGCCGGCTGCATCCGTGCCTCGGCGAGCGCGGTCGCGATCAGGCCCCGGCCGTCGCGGATCGCCGCCTTGGTCCCGGCCGCGTAGACCCGCTTGCCGGCGAAGCGCGCCCGGTCGACGCCCTTGTCGGCGGCGATGAGCACGATGTCGGCCGCCGCGATCTCCGCGGCGGTCAGCGCGTCGCGGGCGCCGACCGAGCCCTGCGTCTCCACCCGCACCGCGTGGCCGAGCGCCTTGCCGGCCGCCTGGATGCCCTCGGCGGCCATGAAGGTGTGGGCGATGCCGGTCGGGCAGGAGGTCACCGCGACGATTCTTGCGGGGCCGGACGATGCGGCCGCGGGCGCGCCCGCCAGCGCCCGCTCGAGCACGGCGCCCGCATCGGTCAGCACCTCCTCGATCGCGGCCCGCGCCTTGGCGAGCGGGCCGAACCGGCCCTCGCCGAGATCGCCGGAGCCGACGAGGAGCACCGCCCGCGCCTCGCCGATCGCGGTCTCCGGCAGGGGATTGCCGCCGCCCGTGCCGCGCAGCTCCAGCGCGATCGGCTGGTTGCGGCGCCCCGCGGCCTTGCGCAGGGCCTCGAGGGCGAGGACGGCGTGGGTGGGGAGGTCCGCGCCTCCGACCACCGCCAGCAAGGGGGCCATGGTTTCCTCCTGGGTTGGTTGTGTTGGTCTGTTCGTCAGGACATCCGGTCAGTGGCGGAAAGCGCGCTCCCTCCCCCGCAGAGGGGGAGGGGGGCGCATCGCATCAGCCAATCGCCTCCACCCGAACCGTCGCGGCGATGGCCTCGACCTCCGGGCGCGGGGGCAGGCCGGCGCCCTCGCGGGCGAGCTTGGCGGCCGCGAAGGCCAGAGCCCGGCGGGCTGTATCGGGGAGCGCTAGCCCTTCATGCAGGCTGGCGACGAGGCCGGCCACCAGGGCGTCGCCCGCCCCGACCGTGCTCGCCACCGCGGTCGCGGGCGGTCGGGCGTGGACCGCGCCGGCCTCGCCGAGGAACAGCGCGCCCTCGGCTCCGAGCGAGACCGCGACCAGCGCGATGCCGCGGTCGCGCAGGGACCGGGCGGCGTCGAGCACGTCTCCGAGCGCGGGCAGCGGCCGGCCGGCCCATTCCTCCAGCTCGTGCCGGTTCGGCTTCACGGCGTAGGGCAGCGCATCCCTCGGCCCGGCGAGCGCGGCGGCGAGCGGGCCGCCGGAGGCGTCGAGCACCACCCGGGCGCCGCGGGCGTTCAGCCGCGCCGTGAGATCGCGATAGGTCTCGGGCGGCAGGGTTCCCGGCAGGCTGCCGGCCAGCACCGCGAGGCTCCCCGCATCCGCGAGGTCGATGAGCGCCGCGCGGGCGGCGTCGAGCGTGTCCGGCGAGACGGCGAGGCCCGGCAGGTTGATGTCGGTGGTGTCGCCGGTCTTCCGGTCGAGAAGCTTGAGGTTGGTCCGGGTCTCGCCCGGGATCCGGAGGAAGCGGTCGTCGATGCCCCGCTCGGCCATCAGCTGCGCGAAGGGCGCGGCGTTGTCCGAGCCGAGCACGCCGCTCGCCGCGACCGGCAGGCCCCAATCGGCGAGGCAGAGGGCGACGTTGACGCCCTTGCCGCCCGCGTGGGACCGCACCGCGCGGGCCCGGTGCACGCTGCCCGGCACCAGCGCGTCGAGCCGCACGGTCTGGTCGATCGCCGGGTTGAGGGTGAGGGTGAGGATCGGGCTCACGCGGGGCCTCCCGCATCGTCGAGGGCGCGGACGGCGGCGGCGTCCTCCTGCTCGCAGGCCCGGCGGGCGAGCGCGCGCAGCGCGCCCATGTCGGCCGCCCGCAGCCGCGCCTTGACGCCCGCGAGGTCGCGCGGGG
>NZ_LSIX01000801.1:0-3934 GCF_001556475.1 Methylobacterium sp. CCH5-D2
GTCCCCCCACCACGGCCCGCCCGCCCAGTAGGCGTAGGCCCGCCAGACGTCCGCGTTGGCCTTGAGGTAGGCGAGCATGGCGCCGGCCTCGGTCCGCCCGGCCGGCAGCGCGAAGCCGAACTCGCCCAGGAAGGCCCGGCACGCCCGCGCCCGGGCCCAGTCCGTGAAGGCGCGCAGGCGATCCTCTCCGGCTCCCGGCACGTAGGTCTGCAGGTCGGTGCCCGAACTGTTGGCGTCGAGGTACTGGTGCACCTCGAACATGAAGTTCCGGTCCTCGAAGCCCTCGAAGGCCGCGGCGTTGCCCTCGGAGACCCAGGAATGCGCGCCGGTCCAGCCGGCGCCCGGCACCATGATCAGCTGGTCCGAGCCGAGGTCGCGGATCGTGGCGACCACCCGATCGACGATCGGGCGCCATTCGGCCGGCTTGTAGGCGACCGGCTCATTCATCAGGCCGTAGGCGATCCCGGGCGCGTCCCGGAACGGGGTGGCGAGGCGTTTCCAGAAGTCGGCGAGGTCGGCGGCCTCCATCGGGCGGTCGTCGCGCTTGCCGTAATTGTGCGGGTCGAGCACCAGCACGAGGCCGTGCCGCCGGGCGCTCGCCGCGCAGCGCCGCAGCTCCGCGAGGTCCCGCTCCGCCAGCGCCCCGAACGGCTCGGGCTGCAGGCGCTCGATCCGGAAGGGCAGCCGCACGAGCCTGAGGCCGCGGCTCGCGTAGTAGGCGAAGGCCTGGTCCGGCGGGTAGATGTAGCCCTGGCCCAGCGGACGGCCGAGGTCGCCGAACTCCCCGCCCGACAGGTTGACCCCCGGATAAGTCAGCTCCGCGGACCGCGCTGGGGCGGGTGACAGGCCCGCGGCCCCGCCGACGGCGAGGCCCGAGACGGCGAGACCCGAAAGTGCTTGTCGTCGCGTGAGATTCACGTGCATCGAACCTGTGGTCTGTCCATCGTCCGGTGGCGGAGGCGCGTCTCTCCGGATCAGAGCGCGTTCGGATCCTTCACGAGCCGGATCGGCGTCTGGAGAACGATCGACGCGTCGAGGGCGAGCGACCAGCGCCGGATGTAGGCGCGGTCGCGGCTGATCCGCCGCGCGATCTTGTCGTAGGTGTCGGTGGGGCCGCGGTAGCCCGTGATCTGGGCGAGCCCGGTCAGGCCCGGCCGCACCAGGAAGCGGTCGTCGTAGTCCGAGACCATGTCGGCGAAGGTGTCGTCCATCGCGATGGCGTGCGGGCGCGGACCGACGAGCGACATGTGCCCGGCCACGACGTTGATGAGCTGGGGCATCTCGTCGAGGCTGGACCGGCGCAGGAAGCGCCCGATCTGGGTCACGCGCCGGTCGTTGGCGCTGGCCTGCTCGAAGGCCCCGCTCGATTCGAGGACCGTCATCGTGCGGAACTTCAGGATCTCGAAGGGCTGCCGGTTCAGGCCGTAGCGCTTCTGCCGGAAGAAGACGGGCCCCTTCGTCTCGGCCTTGATCAGGAGCGCGACCGCCAGGAAGAGCGGGATCAGGAAGAGGAGCGCGGTGAGCGCGACCGCGACGTCCGCCACCCGCTTCACGGCGGCGCCGTTGGCGGCGCGGGCGCGGCGGGCGATCGGCCGCTCGGCCCTGCCCCGGCGCGCGGGCGCGCGCCCCTCTTGGGTCCGGGGGAGCAGCCGGTCCTCGCGCTGGAACTTAACTGCTATTCCCTGCTGCATTCCCAAAACTCCAAATGCGGCGTGACGACGGGGACGGGATCCGCGGGCCGGCGGCGCCGGCCCGGGCGGCGGTACGGGTGCCCGGCTCGGGCACCCCGATCAGGTGCGGCGGCCGATGCCGCGCGCGGCGCGGCTGTGGGCCGGCTGGGCCGGGCGGGCGAGATCGCGGGCGACGAGCCAGAGGAACTGCCAGGAATCCACGAGGTAGCGCCGGTAGAGGCGCCGCGGCTCCGAGGCGACGCGCCAGGCCCATTCGAGGCCGATGCGACGGATCAGGACCGGCGCGCGGCGCTTGACGCCGGCGGCGAAATCGAGGGCTGCGCCCACGTTCAGCACGTAGCAGTCGCCGAGCGCGTCGTGGTAGCGGTCGGTCCAGATGTCGGATTTCGGTGCGCCCAGGCCCATGAACAGGTGCGTCGGCGCGTGCGCCCGGATGCGCGCGGCCAGCGCGTCCGAGTAGGCTGCGTCGCGCTCGAAGGCGTGCGGCGGCACGCAGAAGGCCAGCGCGTCGCGCCGGAAGCCGCGCCGCAGGAGGCGCTGCTCCAGGCGCTCGGCGACCTCGGCGGTGCTGCAGACGAAGAAGCAGCGGTGGCGGCCCGGATCGAGGACCTCGATGAGGCGCGCGAAGAGGTCGGCGCCCGTGACGCGGCCGGGCAGCCCGACGTTGCGCAGGCGGGCATAGAGGTAGACCGGCATGCCGTCGGCCGTGATCGTCCAGGCGCGGTCGTAGGCCCGGCGGAAGGCGGAGTTGCGCGCCATCTGGACGATGTGGTCGAGGTTGGCCGTGGCCAGCCGCTTCGGGCCCGAGCCCGAGGGGACCGCCTGCGTCATCTGCGCGACGAGCGCCTGCTCGTCGAGGGCCGAGAACGGCAGACCGAAGATCCGCCCCGCCTCGGCCGTCGCGCAACGGTCGGGCTGGGGGGCGTCCGGCTGGTAGGAAGCGAGTGACTGGGCCAATGTGCGCGTCCTCAAGGTGAAGGGCCTGCTCTGTGCGTGGTCGTGGTCGGGGCTCCGAGGCCGGAGGTCCCCTCAGGGCCGGGCGGCGTCCCGGCCGAGGGCCTCGGGCACGCCCGCCGGCATCCGGGCGGCGATCTCGCCGAGGGCGCCCCGGTAGTCGTGCCGCGCCAGGTACTCGGCGAGCCAGGTCCGCAGGGCGCGGGCGCGGGCCCGGGCCTCGGCCGGCGCGGCGCGGATCCGCCGGAGCTGCTCGGCCGCGTGCGCGACGTCGGGCTCGGCCCAGCGCGCCCGCCTCAGGCCCGCATAGGCCGGGTGGGGATCGTTGAACGGCACCAGCGCGTGATCGACCGGGTAACAGAGTTCCGGCGGGCAGATGTCGGTGCTGCCGGACCAGTTGGTCGCCACGACCGGGATGCCCGCGAGCGCCGCCTCGGCGAGCGTCAGGCCGAACCCCTCCGAGCGGTGCAGCGACAGGTAGGCGTCGGCCGAGGCCAGGAGCCCCTGCAGCGCGGCGCGGTCCCAGACCGCGTCGATCAGGCGGATGTTGCGCGCGCCCGCGATCGCCGCGTGGATCCGGTCGCGCTCGGCCGGGTAGCGGGCGCCGTCGCTGATCTTGAGCACCAGCTCCGCCTCTTCCGACTCGCCGAAGGCGGCGCGGAAGGCCATGATCGCCGCGACCGGGTTCTTGCGCAGGAAGGACGAGCCGAGGTTGAAGATGCTGACCACGCGGAAGCGCGCGTCCGCGCCGCGGGCGACGCTGTCGGCGACCGGGGCCGGCCGTTCGACCGGGTGCGGGACGACGACGACGGGCTTGCTCGTGTAGGCCTGCACGGCCTCCTGGCAGAACCGGCTCGGCACCATGACGGCGTCCACGAACCGGAGGGCGCCGACCCATTCCGGGGGCAGCGTCTCGAGCTCCCAGGCCCAGTAGCCGATGCTGTAGGTCCGCAGGTGCTGCGGCAGTCCCGCCCGGAGGATGCTGGGCAGGAGCATGGTCGGGTTGAGGTGGTAGATCGCTACGTCGGCCGGGGGCCCCGAATCCCGCCGCGGGTAGGCGACGCCGTCGTCGCTGTCGAAGAGCGCGGCGACGTCGGCGGTCGTGACCCCGCAGCCCGCCCGCGTCAGCGAGTCGATGCAGAGGCGCGCGGATTCGCCGAGCCCCGACGAGGAGGAGAGCAGGCCGACGACCCGCACGTTGCGCACCGCCTCCGGGAAGGGGTGGCGCATGGTGGGCATGACCCGCGGCAGGATGTGCCGCCGGACCGCCCGCGCGACCGGGCGCGCGG
>NZ_LSIX01000802.1:0-11085 GCF_001556475.1 Methylobacterium sp. CCH5-D2
GTCGTCGTGGGCCAGGGCCGCGTCTCGGTCAGCCCCGCCGGGCCGCAGCGCCAAGCCAGCGCCGCCCTGCCCGGCACCACCGCCCTCCGCTGATCCAGACACGCCGGTCCAAGCCCATGATCCGCTCCGCCCTGCGTCTCCCCCTCCTCGCGCTCGCCTGCGGCGGGCTCGGCGCCTGCAACACCGCCGACCGGCTCTCGCAGATCGGCGCGCAGCCGGTGCTCTCGGCGATCGAGGACCCGACGAGCCAGCCCGGCTACAAGCCGGTGCGGATGCCGATGCCGGACGTGCAGCCGGTCTCCTACGCGCCGAACTCGCTCTGGCGCACCGGCTCGCGCGCCTTCTTCAAGGACCAGCGCGCCGCCCGCATCGGCGACCTCGTCACCGTGAAGGTGAACGTCACCGACCGGGCGAACCTCAACAACGAGACCAAGCGCTCGCGCTCGAACAGCGAGGGCTTCGGCCTGCCGAACGCCTTCGGATTCGAGAAGAGCGCCGGGGTGGCCGCGGCCGGCATCGCCGCCGACAAGCTCCTGAACGCCACCTCCAACACCTCGAGCGACGGCGCCGGCTCGGTGCAGCGGGCCGAGACCGTGACGACGAGCGTTGCGGCGGTGGTCACGCAGGTTCTTCCGAACGGCAACCTCGTGGTCGAGGGCAAGCAGGAGATCCGGGTCAACTTCGAGGTGCGCGAGCTGATCGTGGCGGGCGTGGTGCGGCCGGAGGACATCGAGTCCGACAACACCATCGATTCGGCCAAGATCGCCCAGGCCCGCATCGCCTACGGCGGCCGCGGCCAGATCACCGACGTGCAGCAGCCCCGCTACGGCCAGCAGGTGATCGACGTGCTGCTGCCGTTCTGAGGCGGGTCCGCGCCCCGACGCGCTGGCGCGGGCGGCGGGAAAGGTGCATCGCTCGTTTACCTTCCGAATCGGCGAGGGACGGATGAGCGATCCGCGGCGCGCCTTCTGCGAGCGCTTTGGCCTGGAGCACCCGGTGATCCAGGCCCCGATGATCGGGCCCAAGCCCGCGCTGGCGGCCGAGGTGAGCGCGGCCGGCGGCCTCGGCTCCATCGCCTGCGCGGCGATGAGCCCGGACGGGATCCGCGCCGAGGTCGCGGCGCTGCGGGCGCGGACCGGTCGGCCGTTCAACCTCAACTTCTTCGCGCACCGCCGTGCCGCGCCGGATCCCGAGCGGGAGGCGGCCTGGGCGGCCCGCCTCGCACCGGCCTACCGCGCGCTCGGCATCGACCCCGCGGCGGTGACGCCCGGCCCCGAGCGGGCCCCGTTCGACGCCGGCATGGCCGAGGCCGTGACGGCGTTGCGCCCGCCGGTGGTCAGTTTCCATTTCGGCCTGCCCGAGCCGGAGCTCCTAGCGGCGGTGCGGGCGGCGGGCTGCCGCATCCTCGGCTGCGCCACCACGGTCGCCGAAGCCCGCTGGCTCGCCGAGCGCGGGGTCGACGCCATCATCGCGCAGGGCCTCGAGGCCGGCGGACACCGCGGCCTGTTCCTGAGCGAGGACATCGCCGGCCAGGTCGGCACGCTCGCCCTCGTTCCGCAGGTGGTGGACGCCGTGGACCTGCCGGTGATCGCCGCGGGCGGGATCGCGGACGCGCGCGGTTCGGCGGCCGCCTTCGCGCTCGGCGCCGCGGCGGTGCAGGTCGGCACCGCCTACCTCGCCTGCGAGGCGGCCGGCCTGTCGGCGGTTCACGCGCGGGCGCTGGCGGAGGCGGGCGACGCCGACACGGCGCTCACCACGGTGTTCACCGGCCGGCCCGCCCGCGGCCTCCGCAACCGGGCGATGCGGGAATTCGGGCCGATCGCCCCCGACGCCCCGGCCTTCCCGCGGGCGGCGGTGGCGCTGCAGCCGTTGCGCGTGGCGGCCGAGGCCCGCGGCTCGGGCGATTTCACGCCGCTCTGGGCCGGCCAGGGCGCGCCTCTGGCGAAGGTCCGGGACGCCGCCGCGCTCACCCGCGCGCTTGCCGGGGGCGCGGACAGGCTGCGCTGACGGTCCGCGGCCCCGTTATCATCCCGGGCTCCCGGTGAAAAAATCCGGTTGGCGGTGGCCATTCTGTCTCATCGCCGCGCGTCGCGCGCGATTGATCTCCGCCGCGGGCTCGAGGAAAAGGTCGCCAAGGCCGTCAGGACCACCCACCGGATGACGGCCACGGGAGAACGCGGATGGAGGGCAGCCGGCAAGGCTCGTCCGAGGCGGCGAGCGCGGCGGCGACGCCCCTGCAGGCGGCCGTGCGCCTCGATGCTGTGTCCATCGCCTTCACGCTGAAGGGCGGCAAGCGCTACGTCGCGGTCGAGGGCATCGACCTGGCGGTGCGGCCGGGCGAGTTCGTTGCCGTCGTCGGCCCGACGGGCTCCGGCAAGTCCACGATCCTCAACGCCGCCGCGGGACTGCTGAAGCCCGCCGCGGGCCGCGTCGAGATCTTCGGCCAGCCCCTCCCCCGGCTGAACGCGCGGGCCGGCTACCTTTTCCAGGCCGACGCGCTGATGCCCTGGAAGACGGCGCTCGACAACGTGGCGGTCGCCCTCGAGCCGCAGGGCGTGCGCCGCGCCGAGGCCCGGGAGCGGGCGCGCGCCTGGCTCGGCCGGGTGGGGCTCGCGACCTTCACCGACCGCTATCCCCACATGCTCTCGGGCGGGCAACGCAAGCGCGTGGCGCTCGCCCAGATGCTGATCCGCGATCCCGAGATCCTGCTGATGGACGAGCCCTTCGGGCCGCTCGACGCGCAGACCCGCCAGATCATGGGAAATCTGCTGCTCGACCTCTGGGCGCAGAACCGCAAGGCGGTGATCTTCGTGACCCACGACCTCGAGGAGGCGATCGCGCTCTCCGACCGGGTGGTCGTGCTCTCGGCGGGCCCCGCCGCCCGCGTCGTCGGGGACTTCCCCGTGCCCCTGGACCGGCCCCGCGACATCAGCGAGATCCGTTTGGAATCGCGCTTCCACGACCTCTACCGCGAGATCTGGTCCTGCCTCAGGGTCGAGGTCTCGCGCGCCTATGCCGGCGGCCCGGCCTGACGCGCGGAGATCCCAGACCGTGAACCGCCTCCTGCTCCTCGCGCTCCAGATCGGCGTCGGCCTCGCGGGCCTCGGCATCTGGCACGTGCTGACCGTCTATCCCGTCCTCGGCGAGACGCGGCAGATCCAGTTCTTCTTCTCGACGCCGGGCGCCGTGCTCTCCCGCGCCTGGGCCGAGATGCTGACCCCTGAGATCTGGGGCCATCTCTGGATCACCCTGCAGGAAACGGTGCTGGCCTTCGTGTTCGGCGCGGCCGGCGGCATCGCCTTCGGCTTCCTGTTCGCCCGCAACGCGCTGCTCGCCGCGGTGTTCGATCCCTACATCAAGGCCGCCAACGCCCTGCCCCGCGTGGTGCTGGCGCCGATCTTCGCGCTCTGGTTCGGGCTCGGCATCTGGTCGAAGGTGGCGCTGGGCTTCACGCTCGTGTTCTTCATCGTGTTCTTCAACGTCTACCAGGGCGTGCGCGAGGTGAGCCCGGTGGTGCTCAACAACGCCCGCATGCTGGGGCTGAACGAGCGCGGGCTCCTGCGCCACGTCTACTGGCCCTCGGCGCTCACCTGGATGTTCTCCTCGCTCCACACCGCGGTGGGCTTCGCGCTGGTCGGCGCGGTGGTGGGCGAGTATCTCGGCTCGTCGGCGGGCCTCGGCTACAAGATCCACGAGGCCGAGAGCGTGTTCGACGTCACCGGCGTCTTCGCCGGCATGCTGATCCTCACCGTCTTCGTCATCGTGATCGACGCGGTCGTCACCGTGATCGAGAACCGTCTCCTCGTCTGGCGTCCGCAGGCGGGCGGCCAGGGCTGAAAGGACTGATCCGATGCAACGCCGCAGCTTCCTCCTTGGCGCCGCCGCGGCGCTGAGCCTCGGCCGGACCGCCCGCGCCGAGACCGTGAAGGTCCGCATCGGCGTCGGCGGCAAGCCCCTGCTCTACTACCTGCCGCTGACGGTTGCCGAGCGGAAGGGCTTCTTCAAGGAGGAGGGCATCGAGGCCGAGATCAACGATTTCGGCGGCGGTGCGCGCTCGCTGCAGGCGCTGATCGGCGGTTCCGTCGATGTGGTCGCGGGCGCCTACGAGCACACGCTCCGCATGCAGGCGAAGGGCCAGGACGTGCGCGCCGTGTGCGAACTCGGCCGGCTTCCCGCCATCGTCATCGGCGTGCGCAAGGACCTCGCCAACACGGTGAAGAGCGTGGCCGACCTGAAGGGCCGCAAGATCGGCGTGACGGCGCCCGGCTCCTCGACGGCGCTCGCCGTGCAGTTCGCGATGATCAAGGCCGGGCTCAAGGCCACCGACGCACCCCTCATCGGCATCGGCGGCGGGGCCGGCGCCATCGCGGCGATGAAGAAGGGCGAGATCGACGCGGTCTCGCACCTCGACCCGGTGATCGCGAAGCTGGAGGCGGATGGCGACATCAAGGTCCTGGTCGACACCCGCACGGACGAGGGCACGCGCCAGCTCTTCGGCGGGCCGAACCCGGCCGCGGTCGTCTACACCAAGCAGGACTGGATCGAGCGCCACGGGGTCGGCACCCAGAAGGTGGTGAACGCCTTCACCAAGGCGTTGAAGTGGGTCGCCACCGCGAGCCCGGAGGAGATCGCCGACCTGGTCCCGCCGACCTACCATTTCGGCGACCGGGCCCTCTACGTGCAGGCGGTGAGGAACTCGCTCGCCACCTACTCGCGCACCGGCATCCCGAGCCGCGACGGCATGAACAGCGTGCTGGAGCTGGTCCGCACCCTCGACCCCGAATTGCAGGGCGCGCAGATCGACCTCGCCAGGACCTTCGAGGACCGCTTCGTGAAGCGGGCGATGGAGTAGGCGGGCGTCCGCCGGCGGTTCAGGATGTGGCGCTCCCTGCTCCCCGCGCGCGGGGAGAGGCCCGCGGGCACCCTGTCGTGCCTGAGGGAAGCGCAGGCGAAGCCGCAGCGGCGGTGAGGGGGCTTGAACGGAAGAGACTCCCCCGTCGAAGCCCCCTCACCATCGCGTCGATCCCTCCGGGATCGATACGCCGGCTCGCTTCGGCGACGACGAGGTCGCCGATGCCCTCTCCCCGCACGGCAGGGAGAAGGGATCCGCCGACTCTCGCGGTGGCTGCCCGCAGGAGGCACGGGCTTCCTTGAAGGCGCCGCCGCTACTCCGCCGCCGGCAGCGTCTCCGTCCGCGCCCGCTGGCCCTTGCCGCGGGCGGTCTCGTCCAGCGCGTCGGTGAACTGGAGCGCGGCGAGCTGCGCGTAGAGCGCGCCCTGCGCCAGCAGGCTCTCGTGCGTGCCCGCCTCGACGATCCGGCCCTCGTCGAGGACGAGGATGCGGTCGGCGGCGCGGATCGTGGCGAGCCGGTGGGCGATGACCAGTGTAGTGCGGCCCCGCATCAGCGTGTCGAGCGCCTGCTGCACAGCCCGCTCCGATTCGGCATCGAGGGCCGAGGTCGCCTCGTCGAGGAGCAGGATCGGCGCGTCCTTCAGGATCGCCCGCGCGATGGCGATGCGCTGGCGCTGGCCACCCGACAGCGTCACGCCGCGCTCGCCGATCTGGGTGTGGTAGCCCTGCGGCAGGGCCTCGATGAAGCCGGCCGCGTGGGCGAGCTCGGCCGCGCGCCGCACCTCCGCCTCGCCGGCCTCGGTGCGGCCGTAGCGGATGTTCTCCATCACCGTGCCGGAGAACACGGTCGGGTCCTGCGGCACCAGCGCCATGCGGGCGCGCAGGTCGTCCGGATCGGTGCGGACGAGATCGACGCCATCGACCAGCACGCGGCCCGCCTGCGGGTCGTAGAAGCGCAGCAGCAGTTGCAGCACGGTACTCTTGCCGGCACCCGACGGGCCGACCAGCGCGATGCGCTCGCCGGGCGCCGCGCGGAAGGTGAGACCGTCGAGGGCCGGCTTCTCCTCGCGGGTCGGGTAGGCGAAGCGCACGGCCTCGAAGGTCACGGCGCCGCGGGCGGGGACGGGTAGAGCCACTGGATCGGCCGGCCGGCCGATCGCCGGCTCGGCGGCCAGGATCTCGGCCAGGCGCTCGGCGGCGCCGGCCGACTGCGCCATCTCGCCGTAGACCTCGGAGAGCTGGCCGAGCGCGCCCGCGCCGAACACCGCGTAGAGCACGAACTGCGAGAGCTGGCCGGCGCTCATCTGGTGGCTGAGCACCCCTTGCGCCCCGTACCACATCACCCCGACGACGCTGGTCGAGATCAGGAAGATGGCGACGCCCGTCAGTAGGGCGCGGGCCCGGATCGAGTTGCGGGCCGCCCCGTAGGCCTCCTCCGAGGCCGCGGCGAAGCGGGCGGCGGTGGCCTCCGAGCGGCCGAAGGCCTGCATGGTGCGCACGGCCCCCACGGCTTCGGCCGCGTACGCGGAGGCGTCGGCGAGCCGGTCCTGCGCGGCGCGCGAGCGGCGGCGCACGCCGCGGCCCGAGACGATCAGCGGGAAGACGATGAGCGGGATGGCCGCCAGCACCATCACGGAGAGCCGCGGGCTCGTCACCACCATCATGGCGACCGCGCCGATGAACAGGAACAGGTTGCGCAGCAGGATCGAGATCGAGACGCCGAACACCGCCTTCACCTGCGTGGCGTCGGCGGTGAGCCGCGAGACGATCTCGCCGGACTGCGTGCGGTCGAAGAAGGCCGGGTCGAGCACCGTGAGGCGGGCGAAGACGGCGCTTCGCAGGTCCGCCACCACGCGCTCGCCGAGCGTCGTCACAGTGTAGGTGCGGGCGGCCGAGGCCAGCGCCAGCACCGTGACCACGCCCAGCAGCGCCAGGAAATAGGCGTCGATGACGGCGGAGCCCTCGGCCGAGAAGCCGTGGTCGATCACCCGCCGCATCGCGATCGGCACCGTCAGGGTGGCGGCGGAGGCGGCGGCCAGCGCGACCAGCGCCGCGAGCATGCGGCCGCGATAGCGCGCGGCGTAGGGGAGGAGGGGGCGCAGGGCGCCGAGCGATGCCTTGCCGCGCCCCTCGGCCCCGCGTGTTGTCTTACCCATGGCGTTCCGTTCGGATCCCACCCTGTACGAGTGCGCTTGTTCGCGGACGGAGCCTGGGATATACGCGCGGCTTCATCCGATTGCGCGTGTTGAATGGCCGCGGGCCTCTAGAGACGGGCCGGTCGGCGTTGCACGAGCCGTTGCCATGAACCTCGGGTTCATTGCAACAATTCCAAGAACACCAGGTCAACCCGGCGGGCGGGGCGATCCCCACCCGGACGGCACTGCAGGGACAAAGGTCATGGCGAAGGACGCGGCCGCGAAGGCCAAGGGTACCGAGCACCCCGACTACCACTTCATCAAGGTCGTGATGACCGACGGCAGCGATTACCGGACGCGCTCGACCTACGGCAAGGAAGGCGACACGCTGAACCTCGACATCGATCCGCTCACCCACCCGGCCTGGACCGGCGGCGAGCAGAAGATGCTCGATCGCGGCGGCCGCGTCTCGCGCTTCAACTCGCGCTTCGGCAACCTCGTCGGCCGCCGCTGAGGCGGCGCGCCGGCCTCCGGGACGGCATGAAAAAGGGGCGCCTCCGCAAGGAAGCGCCCCTTTTTTCGTGCCCGCACGGTGCTTCGGGCCCCGTGCGTCCCTCTCCCTCCCCAGAGCGAGAGGGGACGACGGGCGCGTCCTCAGTGGTGCTGGAAGACCGAGCGGAGCAGGCCCTGCTGGGCCGCCACCGGGCTCTCGCGCGGCACCGGGGCCGGACGGTCTTCCGAGATCAGGCCGTCGAGGTGCAGGATGCGGCTGTGCAGGCGACGGGTGCGCAGGATCAGGTTCTGGAGCCGCACCGGTAGCAGGCCGAAGCTCTCGGGCTTCGGCGGCTCGGCGGCGGCGAGCCGCACGCGGTTCTTCTCCTGAAGGGCCTGGCTCGGGGTCAGTTCGCCCTCGGAGACGGCGCGCTGCACCAGGAGCCACGAGGCGACCTGCATCAGCAGCGTGGTCAGCCGCATGCTCTCTGAGGCGTAGCAGAGGGTTGCGTCGCGCGAGATCAGGCGGGACTCCTCGCGGCCCTCGCCGTCGAGATAGGCCGCGGTCTCCTCGACCAGCGCCATGCCGTCGCGGAAGAGGGCGCGGAAGGCCTCCGACCCCACATAGGTCCGGCCGAAATCCACCCAGTCGCGCTCGTCGCGGAACGTGACGTCGAAGCCGTTCATCTTGCCTCCTGAACCCCGGTTCGGGCGGCGTCCCGTGTCGGGATCCGCACGCCGATCGCGTGGTCGTGGACGCAATCCTAGCGCCCCGCGGGGCGATCCGGTAACGATAGCTAAACATAACGTTAATGCGCCGGCGCCGCACCGGCGGCGACGCGCCGGAAGGGGAGGGGCGGGGCCGTGACCGGCGCTTGCCGTCCCGGTGCGGGACGGCCCGGTCCCGAAACGCGACGGTGCGGCTTTTCTGCCACGGCCACGCTCGGGCAGCCGGGCGACGGGACGAGCGGGGCCGTGGCGGGTGCGCCGCCGCACCCGCGCGCCACATTCTGGCCGGGTCCCCATGGGTTCTTAACCGTACCCAGATACCCCGGCGACAAGGGGCGCGGCGGGCGATCCGGCCTGCCGAACCCGTATCTCGCCCACCGACGGACAGAGCCACCGGCCCATGCTGAAACTGGCAACCCTGCGGGTCTCCACGAGCCTCGCGCTGCTCGCCACCGCCGCCACCGCGGGCGGCGCCCTCGCCCGCGAACCGGGCGGCTTCGCCCAGGCCGAGTGGGCGCAGGACTACGCATCGCCCGCCGCCATGCAGGTGCAGCGCTCGTCCACCCCGATCCTGTCGCCCCAGACCGTGGCGGCGACCGAGCAGATGGTCGAGCGCTACAAGGACATCGTCGCCCGCGGCGGCTGGCGGCAGGTCGGCGGCGCCGACCGCCTGCGCATCGGCGCCAAGGGCCCGGCGGTCGCGGCCGTCCGCCAGCGCCTCATCGTCACCGGCGACCTCGACGCGGCCGCCGGCACCTCGGGCGTCTACGATTCCTACGTGGCCGCCGGCGTGAAGCGCTTCCAGGCCCGCCACGGGCTCAGCCAGACCGGCGCCATGAGCCTCGCCACGCAGCAGGCCATGAACGTGCCGGCCGACATCCGCCTGCGCCAGCTCGAGATCAACGCGGTGCGCCTGCGCTCCTACTCGGGCAACCTCGGCAACCGCTTCGTCATCACCAACATCCCGGCGGCCCTCGTCCAGACGGTCGAGAACGGGCAGGTCGTGACCCTGCACGCCGCCGGCGTCGGCAAGATCGACCGCCAGTCGCCGATCATGAACACCAAGGCGACGCAGATCAATTTCAACCCGACCTGGACGGTCCCGGCTTCGATCGTGAAGAAGGACCTCATCCCGAAGATGCAGAAGGATCCGAACTACCTCACCGACAACAAGATCCGCATCCTGTCGGGCGGCGGCGAGATCTCGCCGAAGTCGGTGAACTGGTTCTCGGACGAGGGCACGCGCTACACCTACCGGCAGGATTCGGGCGCCGACTTCAACTCGATGGGGATCGTGCGCATCAACATCCCGAACCCCTACGGCGTGTTCATGCACGACACGAACACCAAGGGCGTGTTCGGCGACGACTTCCGCTTCATCTCCTCGGGCTGCGTGCGCGTGCAGAACGTGCGCGAGTACATCACGTGGCTCCTGAAGGACACGCCCGGCTGGGGCCGCGAGCAGGTCGAGCAGGCGATCGAGAGCGGCAAGCGCATCGACGCCACGCTGACCCAGCCGGTGCCGGTCTACTGGACCTACATCACCGCCTGGTCGACCCCGGACGGCCTCGTGCAGTTCCGCGACGACATCTACAAGCGCGACGGCGTGAACGTGCCCTCGACGATCAGCGCGCCGACGCCGGTCGCCAGCGCCGAGTCGACCATGCCGGAGACCTTCGAGCCCGGCGACGAGGAGGCGAACTGAGGCCTCGGCCCTCGGCGCCTAAAGACAAGAGGCCCGCACGCCGACGGCGTGCGGGCCTCTCTCGTTCTCAGCTCCGGTGCGGCGGGTCAGGCGGCGAGCTGACGGGCCTCGTGCTTGCCCTCGCGCACCTCCTCGATGATCTTGGCCACGAAGGCGTCGAGGTCGCCGGGATTGCGGCTGGTGATGATGCCCTGGTCGGTCACGACCTCCTTGTCGTGCCAGCGCCCGCCCGCGTTGATCACGTCGGTCTTGATCGAGCTGAACGAGGTCACGTCGCGGCCCTTCACGGCGCCGGTCTCGATCAGCAGCCAGGGCGCGTGGCAGATCGCGGCGACCACCTTGCCGGAGGTGAGGAAGCCCTTGATCACCTCCAGCGCCTTCGGCTCGAGGCGCAGCTTGTCCGGGTTGATCTGGCCGCCCGGCAGGACGAGCGCGTCGTAGGCGGCGGCGTCGATCGCCTCCAGATCGTGATCGACCGCGACGTTCTTGCCCCAATCGGTCTTGTCCCAGCCGCGGATCGATTCCTTCGCCTCGCGGGATTTCGGGGCGACCACGTGCACGGTCGCGCCCGCTTCCCGCAGCTTGGTCAGCGGCACGGTCAGTTCGGTCTCCTCGAACCCGTCGGTGGCGAGGATCAGGACCTTGGACTGCTTGATGTCGGGCATGGCGTCGTCTCCCGTTTCGTCGTTGGACTGGACTGGCAACGGGAGCGGCGTCGCGGCGTTCCGCCCGGTGAGGGCAGGGCGGGCCCGCGTCGGCGTCGGGCCGGAACAGGCGGGCGGCGCGGCCGTTAGCCCACACATCCCAGACAGCCAGCCCGACAACCAGGAGATCCGCGCATGGCCAATCCCGGCCTTCCGACGCCCGACCCCGCGCCCGGCGACCTTCCGCCGCCGCCCCAGCCCGACGATCTGCCGGATGTCGGCCCCACCGGCCCGCGCACGCCCTACCCGGTGAACGATCCCGGCATCGGCGAGCCGGGCGGCCCAGGCTCCGAGCCCGACGTCTTTCCCGGCAGCCCGACCGATCCGGGCGTGCGGATGTAGCGGGCGCCGTCTTCCTCCCCCCGCGGGGGAGGAGCCTCCCGGCCGGAGGCCTCAGTGGCCGCCGTGCGAGGCCCGCACGTCGCGCGGCGCGTTCAGGATCTCGGCGAGGCTCGTCGCGACGTGGCGG
>NZ_LSIX01000803.1:0-440 GCF_001556475.1 Methylobacterium sp. CCH5-D2
GTCCCTACGGGCGCGACGGCGACAGGGGCGGCTCCGGCTCCGGCGGCTGGGACCAGGAGGGCGGCCGCCGCGACGCGCCGCTGCCGCCCGGCGATTTCAGCGACCTCTCCGGCATGCTGGACGGCCCCGGCGGGTCCCCGGATCGCGCGCCCGGCGCCGGCCCCTACGCCCATCTCGACCGCGAGCCCGGCGACCGGCCCGATCTCGGCGGCCTCGACGGCCTGATCGAGGGGTTCCGCCGCGGCGGCCTCGGCGACGTGATCGAGTCGTGGATCGGCCACGGCCAGAACCGCCCCGTCCAGCCCAACCAGCTCGCCGACGCGCTCGGCCCCGACACGCTCGGCACCCTGGAGCGCGCCACGGGGATGAACCGCGACACGCTGCTCACCCAACTCGCCCAGGTTCTCCCCGAGGTGATCAACGGCCTCACGCCGCAGGGG
>NZ_LSIX01000804.1:0-6794 GCF_001556475.1 Methylobacterium sp. CCH5-D2
CTCCCCGCCCACCGTCCGCCGACCCGACCCATCGCGTGGCCCGTCGCGGCGCTCCTGGGCGCGGTGCTCGTCTCCGTCTCCGCCTGCAACCAGCGCCAGGCCGCCGCGCCCGTCCCCGCGGTCGCGCCGGAGGTCGGCGTGGTCACGGTGGCGCCGCAGCCGATCCCCTACGTGCGCGACCTGCCCGGCCGCGTCGCGCCGATGCGGATCGCGGAGGTGCGCTCGCGCGTCTCCGGCCTCGTGGTGAAGCGGCTGTTCGAGCAGGGCTCGGCGGTCAAGGAGGGCGACGTTCTCTACAAGATCGACCCGGCTCCCTACGAGGTCGAGCTGATGAGCGCCGAGGCGACGCTGGCCAACCGGGAGGCGGCCCTGGTGCTCGCCAACCAGCAGGCCGAGCGCCTGGAGACCCTGCTCGCCCGCAACACCGCGAGCCAGGCCCAGTACGACACGGCGTTCGCGGGCAAGAAGCAGGCGGAGGCCGAGGTGGCGGGCGCGAAGGCCGCGCGCGACCGGGCCAAGCTCAACCTCGGCTGGACCGAGGTGCGCGCGCCGATCTCCGGCCGCATCGGCCGGGCGCTGCTGACCGAGGGCACCCTGATCGAGCAGGGCGCGACGGGCGTGCTCGCCACGATCCAGCAGCTCGACCCGATCTACGTCGACATCACGCAGTCGGTCGGCGAGCTGAACAAGCTGCGGCGCGACCTCGCCAGCGGCGAGCTCTCGAAGCTCGAGAACGACACCGCCAACGTCCACCTGATCATGGACGACGGCGAGCTCTACCCGCTCGCCGGCCGCCTGCTCTTCTCGGACGTCACCGCCGACCCGAGCACCGGCCAGGTGACCCTGCGCGTGCTGATCCCGAACCCGAACGACGAGCTCTTCCCCGGCATGTACGTCCGCGCCCGGATCAAGCAGGGCATCGATTCCGACGCGATCGCGGTACCCCAGCAGGCGATCCAGCGCACCGCCGACGGCAAGCCCGAGGTCTGGGTGGTGAAGGAGGGCAACAAGGTCGCCCTGCAGCCGGTCGAGGTCGGGCCGGTGGTCGGCCAGAACTGGCTGATCCGCGAGGGGCTGAAGGCCGGCGAGCGCATCGTGGTCGAGGGCTTCCAGAAGATCTCGGCCGGCATCGAGGTGAAGCCGGTCGATCAGACCGCGCCGCACGAGAGCGAGGCCGGCAAGCCGCACGACCCGGACGAGGCCGAGAGCGAGGCCCGGCGCCAGGCCGCGAGCCAGGTCCGCTGAGCGCGCCCCGGGGAGTCTGAGCCATGGCACGCTTCTTCATCGACCGCCCGGTCTTCGCCTGGGTCGTCGCGCTGTTCATCATCCTGGGCGGCGCCCTCTCGATCCCGATGCTGCCGATCGCGCAGTACCCGGTGATCGCCCCGCCCTCGATCGCGCTCTCCACCGCCTTCCCGGGCGCCTCGGTCGAGAGCCTCTACACGGGCACCACCCGGCTCATCGAGGACGAGCTGAACGGGGCGGCCAACATCATGAGCTTCGAGTCGACCACCGACTCGTTCGGCTCGATCAACATCACGGCGACCTTCCAGCCCGGCACCGACCCGGCGCTGGCCTCCGTCGAGGTGCAGAACCGCCTCAAGCGCGTCGAGGCCCGCCTGCCCGCGGAGGTGCGCCAGAACGGCATCCTGGTCGAGGAGGCCTCGGCGGCCACGCTCAACATCATCACGCTGGTCTCGACCGACGGGAAGATGGACGAGATCGGGCTCGGCGACTTCCTGATCCGCAACGTGATCAACGAGATCCGGCGCATCCCCGGGGTCGGCCGCGCGACCCTCTACTCGACCGAGCGCTCGCTCCGGGTCTGGGTCGATCCGGACAAGCTGCGCGGCCTCTCGCTGACGCCCGAGGACGTCACCGACGCGATCCGCAACCAGAACATCCAGATCGCCTCCGGCGCGGTCGGCGCCCAGCCGAGCCCGGTCGATCACGCGGTCTTCGCGCCGATCATCGTGAAGGGCCAGCTCAGCACGGTGGATGATTTCGGCGCGATCGTGCTCCGGGCCAACCCCGACGGCTCGAACGTGCGCCTGCGCGACGTCTCGCGGATCGAGCTCGGCGGCGACGCCTACCAGTTCTCGACGCGGCTGAACGGTGGCGAGGCGGCCGGCATCTCGGTGACGCTGGCGCCCGACGGCAACGCGCTGGAGACCGCCCGGGGCATCCGCGCCAAGATGGAGGAGCTGGCCCAGTTCTTCCCGCCGGGCCTGAAATGGGACATCCCCTACGACATCACGCCCGCCGTCGAGGCCTCGATCGAGAAGGTGCTGCACACCCTCGTCGAGGCGGTGGTGCTGGTCTTCATCGTGATGTTCCTGTTCCTGCAGAACATCCGCTACACGCTGATCCCCACCATCGTCGTGCCGATCGCGCTCATGGGCACCGTCACGGTGATGCTGCTCGCAGGGTTCTCGATCAACGTGCTCACCATGTTCGGCATGGTGCTGGCGATCGGCATCCTGGTCGACGACGCCATCGTCGTCGTCGAGAACGTCGAGCGCATCATGAACGAGGAGGGTCTCCATCCGAAGGAGGCCACCCGCAAGGCCATGGACCAGATCACCGGCGCCATCATCGGCATCACGCTGGTGCTGGTCGCGGTGTTCATCCCGATGGCCTTCTTCCCCGGCTCGGTCGGCATCATCTACCGGCAGTTCTCGATCGCGATGGTCACCTCCATCGCCTTCTCGGCGCTGCTCGCCCTGACCCTGACGCCCGCGCTCTGCGCCACGCTCCTGAAGCCCATCGAGAAGGGCCACGGCCACGCCAAGGGCGGCTTCTTCGGCTGGTTCAACCGGGTGGTGGACCGCGAGACCGCGCGCTACGGCCGCGGCACCCGCTGGTTCATCCGGAAGTCCGGCCGGGTGATGCTGGTCTACCTCGCGCTGGTGGCGGGCGTCGGCTACGCCTTCCTGCGCCTGCCCGAGGGCTTCCTGCCGATCGAGGACCAGGGCTTCTTCACGGTCGACATCCAGACTCCGCCGGGCGCTTCCTACAACCGCACGCAGGCGGCGGTGCGCAAGGTCGAGGAGCACCTGCTCGCCCAACCCGGCGTCGCCACCGTGACGATGCTCAACGGCTTCTCGTTCTCGGGCCAGGGCCCGAACCTGAGCCAGGCCTTCGTCACCCTCAAGCCCTGGTCCGAGCGCGACGCCGACAACTCCGCCGCCGCCCTGGTGGCCGGTACCAACGCGGCGCTCGCCGGCTACCGCGACGCGATCATCGACGCGCAGGAGCCGCCGCCGGTGGACAACCTCGGCAACGCGGCGGGCTTCTCGTTCCGCCTGCAGGACCGGGCGCAGCGGGGCTACTCGGCGCTGGCGGCGGCCGAGGCCCAGCTCCTCAAGATCGCGCAACAGAGCCCGATCCTGCAGAAGGTGAAGATCGAGGGCCTGCCGGCGACCCCCCAGGCCGAGCTGATCATCGACCGCGAGAAGGCGGCGGCTCTGGGCGTGAAGTTCGAGGACATCAACGCCACGATCCAGGTGAACCTCGGCTCGGTCTACACCAACGACTTCCCGAACCGGGGCAAGATGCAGCGCGTCTACGTGCAGGCCGAGCAGCTGCAGCGCATGCAGGCCGCGGACATCCTCAACTACGCGGTGAAGAACAGCCAGGGCACCATGGTGCCGATGTCCTCCTTCGCCGACCTCAAGTGGAGCATGGGCCCGAGCCAGATCGTGGGCTTCAACGGCTACCAGTCGGTGCGCTTCACCGGCGAGCCGGCCAAGGGCTACACGTCCGGCGAGGCGATCGCCGAGATGGAACGGCTGATGGGCCAACTGCCCAAGGGCTTCGGCTACACCTGGACCGGCCAGTCGCTGCAGGAGAAGCAGGCGGGCTCCCAGGCCTCGCTGCTGCTCGCCCTCTCGGTGCTGATCGTGTTCCTGTGCCTGGCGGCGCTCTACGAGAGCTGGGCGATCCCGTTCTCGGTGCTGCTCGTCATCCCGCTCGGCGTGATCGGCTCGGTCGCGGCGGTGTATCTGCGCGGCCTGCCGAACGACGTCTACTTCAAGATCGGGCTGATCACGATCATCGGCCTCTCGGCCAAGAACGCGATCCTGATCGTGGAGTTTGCCAAGGACCTCTGGAAGCCGGGGACCAACATCGTCGAGGCGACGATCGAGGCGGCGACGCTGCGCTTCCGGCCGATCGTGATGACCTCGCTCGCCTTCATCTTCGGCGTGGTGCCGCTGGCCGTCGCCACGGGCGCGGCCTCGAAGAGTCAGCAGGCGATCGGCACCGGCGTGATGGGCGGCATGATCTCGGCGACCGTCTTGGCGGTGTTCTTCGTGCCGGTCTTCTTCGTGGTGGTGATGCGGCTCTTCCGCCGCCGCGACGTCGAGGCCGGGATGCGGGAGAGCGCGGAGCCCGGGACCGTGCGCCCGCCGCAGCACGGCGTGCCGGCCGAGTAGGGGCCGGCCGGATCGCGGCAGCGGAGCCGCGCCCGGCGCAAGACGAGGCAAGTCACGCCGCGAGGCAAGTCACCGGACGAACCAAGTCCAGGCGCGAGCCTGGACTTGGTCCGGAGCCGACAGAGTGCGGACTGATCTTCGTCGTGCGGCGCGTGGACGCCCGGCCGTGTTTTCGGTAGTCTTCACCGTATGGTGATCGGGCTCCCGGCCCGCGCCGCCATACGGAGGGATGCCGATGCCGTTCCGATCCCCTCTCGGGCTGGGCCTCGCCCTGGCCGCCCTCGTCCTCGTGCAGTCCGGCGCGCGCGCCGAACCGTCGGCCGGAACCTGGACGGATCCGCCCCCGAAGCCCGGCGCCCCGGCCGCCGTCTCGCCGCCCCGCGCCGAGCCGGCACGGGCGGGCGGGCCCGCCGCCGAGGCGGTTGCCGCGAAGGCATCCGCCAAGTCCTCTGCCAAGGTGTCCGCCAAGCCCGATGCCAAGCTTGCCGCCGCGCCCGCACGGGCCGAGATAGCCGCGAGGAAACCCGCGCGGACGGCGCGTGCCGCACCGTCCCGCCGCGCGGTCGCGGCCCGGCCGGTGGTGCGACCCGAGCGGAGCGCGCGGCGCGCCGTCGTGCGGCCGGTCCGGGTCGCGCGGCCGTACGACCGGGACTGGCCGCCCACCGAGCCGGCGGCGCAGCCCGACTACCCGATGCCGCGGGCCTACGATGCGCGGGACCCGCGGCTGGAGCGCCTCTGGAGCGCCGAGGAGGCCGGCTACCTCGCGGTGCGCGGGCGCCACGTGGCCTATCCGGACGGGCGCGTCCTCAGGATCTACCGCCCGCGCGGGGACGACGAGGATCTCGACTGAGGCGCGAGGCCGGCGCGGTCAGCGGATGCGGCCGGGCCGGGTCGGCTCGAAGACGATGCGGCGGTGGTAGGCGCACCAGCTCTTGCCGTCCTGCACGGGCGCGCCGCAGCAGACGGCGCGCTCGGTCGGCTCGCCGATGATGAACTTGCAGACGAAGGCCCCCGACTGCGCGAAGGGCACGCGCAGGTCGGCGGAGGGCTCCTTGATGGTCTCGGCTTCGCCGATCTGGGACATGCGGACGAGTTGGTTCATCGGGCGACTTGAGAGGGTTCCGGGATCCTGCCGTCTCGGGGCGCCGGCCCGGCAGGGACATGGCCGTGGAATCTGCGCGGCCGGTGCCGGGTCGGGCACCGGCCCGATCCCGTCCGGGACGGCACGCAGGCGTCATCGTATTGTTGTAGCTGGGATTCCGGCGCGGGAAAACAAGACCGGCCGCGCGTCGGCCCGGCCGCGCACAAGCGTTGCCGTCAGAGGCCGCCCGCCGCGCCGCCGGGGTCCGGCGGTTCCGGACAGTCCTGGCGGGTTCCTATAGTGTGTTCGCTGCGTGCCGTCGCGGGTTGCGCCGGAAATCGGCGCGCCGAAATCAGGTGTCGGTCCCGGTCCGGGCCCCGCCCGCCGGACGCCCGGTCATGTGGCCATCGCAACCCTCGCCCGTGGTTTTTGCGAGCCGCGCCGACCCTGCGGCGGCGAGCCGGCGCCGAATCAGGCCCGGTCCGGGCGCCCGACCCGGCGCTTGAGCCGCATCGTCGGGCGGTGTAGGCGTCCGGCCGACGGCCCCGCGCGGCGCTCCGGGCCGCGGGAGAGAGGCGATGCGCGTCCTCGTGACCGGCTCGGCCGGGTTCATCGGCTACCATCTCTGCCGGCGCCTGCTCGCCGAGGGCCACGCCGTCACCGGCCTCGACGCCTTCTCGGACTACTACGATGTCGGCCTGAAGCGGGCCCGGCACGCGGATCTGGCGCGCCTGCCCGGCTTCACCCCCGTCGAGGGCCGGCTGGAGACGCCGGGCCTGCTCGGCGACCTCCTGGGTCGGGCGAGCCCGGAGGTCGTGGTCCACCTCGCCGCCCAGGCCGGCGTGCGCTACAGCCTGGAGAACCCGCAGGCCTACGCCGATTCCAACCTCGTGGGCAGCTTCAACCTGCTGGAGGCGGTGCGCGCCAACCCGGTGCGCCACCTGCTGCTGGCCTCGACGAGCTCGGCCTACGGCGGCAACGCGGCCCTGCCCTTCCGCGAGACCGACCGGGCGGTGAGCCCGCTGACCTTCTACGCCGCGACCAAGCTCGCCATGGAGGCGATGGCGCATTCCTACAGCCACCTCTTCGCCATCCCGACGACGGCCTTCCGCTTCTTCACCGTCTACGGGCCCTGGGGCCGGCCCGACATGGCGCTGTTCCTGTTCACCGGCAAGATCCTGGCGGGCGAGCCGATCGAGGTCTTCGCGGGCGGCGCGGCGGAGCGGGACTTCACCTATATCGACGACCTCGTGGAGGCCGTGCGCCGCCTCGTGGAC
>NZ_LSIX01000805.1:0-6795 GCF_001556475.1 Methylobacterium sp. CCH5-D2
CCGGTCCCCCTCGGTGCCGACCACGATCATCCCGCCGCTGACCCGGCCGGGCCGCGGCTCGGCCGCGGGCTGGATGCGGTCGGCGGAGTAGCGGATCACGTTCTGCGCCTGCTCGACGAAGATCGAGAACACGCGCTTGGCCACGCCCGCGTCAGTCTCGTCCTGGCGCATGCGCAGCTTCAGCACCTCGCCCAGCGAGAACAGCACGCTCTCGGAGAGATCGCCGCCGAAGGAGAGGATCACCCCGTTGCGCCGGGCCGCCTCGTGGAAGGACAGGAAATCGTTGGCGAGCACGGAACCCTCCGAGAGCGGGGCCAGCGCGCCGATGCGGCTCGGCCCTCGACCGGACAGGATCCGAGACATAGCCCGGACGTCTCAACGAAGTCTTACGACGGGCTCGTGAAGTCGTACTCCGGGGCCGTGATGCCGTATCGTCCAAGTCTAGGGCAAGACTTCGGGGGCGATCTGCAAGCCCATGATCGGGGCATCATGCACAAAGATTGTGCTTCGCGGGCGAAGAGTAGGTCGGCGCGCCGGGAGGACGCGCGCCGGTCGGCGCGGATCCGGCCGGCGCGCGTCCCCGGGCTCAGTCGCGGCCGGCTTCCTTGCGCAGGGCGTCGATGCGCTTCGAGGCCTCGGCCTTGCCGAGATCCGGGTCGAAGGCCTCCGGCTCCTTGGCCTCCTCCGACAGGGTCTTGAGATAGGAGGCCTGCGCGCCCGTCATCGGCTCGCCCCCGGTGGTCCACTGGTCCGGGTCCTTGATCTGGTTCGAGGTGTCCTTCGGGTCGGTCTTCGGGTTGCTGTCGGTGGCGTGCGTGTCGGCGTTCTTCGCGGCGGCCTTGGCCATGAGGGAACCTTTCGTTCTTGAAACGTTCCCATCAACGCGGGCCCCGCGGGCGGGTTCCCCGCCGGCCCGGGGCCGGCGGGGGACAACCGCTCAGGCGGCCGCGGCCTTCGGCTGCACCTCGGCGAGGTAGTCGTCCATCAGCGTCTTGGTGAGCGCGGCCGGGGTGAAGCGGTAGGGACCGATCTCGGAGACCGGTGTCACTTCGGCGGCCGAGCCCGTGATGAAGCACTCGGAGAACCCCGCCATCTCCTCGGGCAGGATGCGGCGCTCGACCACCTCGACGCCCCGGCGGCGGGCCAGCTCGATCACGGTCTGGCGGGTGATACCGTTGAGAAAGCGGTCGGCGGTGGGCGTGTGGATCACGCCGTCCTGCACGAAGAAGATGTTGGCGCCGGTGCACTCGGCGACGTTGCCCTCGAAGTCGAGCATCAGGGCGTCGGCGTAGCCCCGGTTCTCGGCCCGGTGCTTCGAGATCGTGCAGATCATGTAGAGGCCCGCCGCCTTCGAGGCGCACGGCGCCGTGCGGGGATCGGGCCGGCGGTACTCCGCCATGTCGAGGCGGATGCCCTTCATCTTGGTGGCGGCGTCGAAGTAGCTCGGCCATTCCCAGGCGGCGATGGCGAGGTGGATCGTGTTGCCCTGGGCCGAGACGCCCATCATCTCCGAGCCGCGCCACGCGACGGGGCGCAGATACGCGTCCTTGAGGCCGCTGGTCTTGAGGACGAGCTGCTTGGCCGCCTCGATCTCGTCCACCGAGAACGGGATCCTGAAATCGAGGAGTTCCGCCGAGCGGTGCAGGCGCCGCGTGTGCTCCAGGCTCTTGAAGATCTGCCCGCCATAGGCGCGCTCGCCCTCGAACACCGACGATCCGTAATGGAGACCGTGGCTCAGCACGTGGATCTTCGCCTCCCGCCACGGCACCATGGCGCCGTCGAACCAGATGGTGCCTTCGCGCTGGTCGAACGGGATGACGGACATCGGCAGGGTCTTCCTGATGGCGGCCCCCGCGGGGGCCGGGCATGTCTGGCGGAACGCGGGGTGCGCCGGGTGGGGCGGATCCGTCAAGGGACAAATCCGCGGGACTCGATCGCGCCGGCCGACGCGTCGGCCCGGGCAGGGTTGACGGGTACCAACCGGGCTGAAATATGTCAACGAGGCTGACTTATATCGGGACCCCCAGAGACGTGACACGCGAGCCGCCGCGCGCCAACCTGACCGCCGAGGCCGCCGCCGGCGAGCCGGCCGGAGGCCTGCACGGCGCGGGGAGCCCGCGCGAGACGGCCTGCAGCAGCGACGACCTGATCGAGCTCCTCTTCTTCGCCTACCGCGACTTCGTCGGCGACCCCGACCGGATCCTGGCGCAGTACGGCTTCGGCCGGGCGCACCACCGGGTGCTGCACTTCGTTGATCGCTACCCGGGTCTGACGATCGCCGAACTCCTCGACATCCTGCGCATCACCAAGCAGAGCCTCAACCGCGTCCTCAAGGACCTGATCGAGCAGGGCTACATCCTGCAGCGCACCGGCACGAGCGACCGGCGCCAGCGCCTGCTGTTCTGCTCCGGCACCGGGGCGACGCTCGCCGCCGAGCTGACCCGGGTCCAGGCCCGGCGTCTCGCCCGTGCGCTCGCGATGCCGGGCGCGGCCGGCGCCTCGCCGGAAGCCTTCCTGCTCGCGATGATCGAGCCCGACGAGCGCGCCGCGGTGCGCCGCCTAATGGCGCGGCGCGGCCAGGGGACCGGCGAGACGGGCGGTCCGCTGGACGCCAAGGTCCTCGGGCAGGACGCCGCCTGATGGCGCTCGCGCGGCCCGAGCTGCCGGAATCCGCGCCGCACGTGCTCGTCGTCGACGACGACCGGCGCCTGCGCGAACTCCTCTCGCGCTACCTCGCCGAGCAGGGGTTCCGCGTCACCAGCGCGGCGAGCGCGGCCGAGGCGCGGGCGAAGGCCCAGAGCCTCCTGTTCGACGCGCTGGTGCTCGACGTGATGATGCCGGGCGAGAACGGCTTCGACTACGCCCGCAGCGTGCGCGAGACCTCGCGGGTGCCGATCCTGATGCTGACCGCCCGCTCCAACACCAACGACCGGGTGATGGGGCTGGAGATCGGCGCCGACGACTACCTGCCCAAGCCCTTCGAGCCGCGCGAGCTGACCCTGCGGCTCAGCAACATCATCAACCGGTCGCAGGCGGCCCGGCCGGCGGGCGGAGCGGAGCCCGTCGGCTTCGGCCCCTTCGTGTTCCGCGCCGACCGGGGCGAGCTGCGGCGGGGCGAGGAGGTGATCCGCATCACCGAGCGCGAGCGGGAGCTCCTGACGATCCTGGCCGCGGCGGGCGGGGGCAACGTCGAGCGCGAGCAGCTCTCCGGCAGCGGGGGCGTCGCGGCCGAGCGGGCGGTGGACGTGCAGATCAACCGCCTGCGCCGCAAGATCGAGGTCGATCCGGCCAACCCCCTGCTGCTCCAGACGGTGCGGGGCGTCGGCTACAGGCTGGCGGTCGATTAGGCGGCTCCGTTGGCTGCCGGCTCCGGCGTATCGACACGCAGCAGCAGCGCCACCGGGATCAGCCCCACCAGCACGATCAGCAGGGCGGCGACCGTGCCGTCCTCGTAGGTGCCGCGGGCGGCCTCGCCGTAGAGGTGGGTCGCCAGCGTCTCGACGTTGAGCGGGCGCAGCAGCAGGGTCGCGGGCAGCTCCTTGGCGCAATCGACGAAGACGAGGAGCGCCCCGCTGAGCAGCGCCGGCCAGGCGAGCGGCAGCTGGATCCGCCCGAGCGTCGCCAGCGGCCCCCGCCCGAGGAGCCGGCTCGCGTCCGGCAGGGTGCCGGGCAGCCGCGCTAGCCCCGCCTCGCTGGTGCCGACCGCGATGCCGAGGAAGCGCACCAAGTAGGCGGTCACCAGGGCGCCGCCCGTGCCGAGCCCGACCAGCGCCGGCGCCACGCCGAACAGCGCCCGGCCCGCATCGGCGAGCGCATCGTCCGCGAGCGCGAGCGGGCCGAGCAGCCCGATCGCCAGGATGGTGCCGGGCAGCGCGTAGCCGAGCCCGGCGACCCGGATCAGCCCCGGTCCCCAGGCCTTGCGGGCGAGCAGCCGCGGGCTCGCCGCCACCAGGAAGCCGAGGGCGGCGGCGATCAGCGTCGCGATGCCCGCATACAGCACCGTGCTGGCGATCTCGGCCGGCAGACGTTCCGGGATCCCGCTCCGCAGGATGCGGGCGGCGGCACTGTGGCCGAGGAAGCCCGCCGGGATCAGGAAGCCGCAGGCCACCGGCAGGAACCCGAGGGCGAGCGCCGCGAGGCCGGCGCCTCGCGAGAGCGGCAGGCGGGCCATCCGGCGCGGGCGCTGCGCCGCGGTCGCGAAGCCGCGGCCCCGGCGGGCGCGCCGCTCGGCCGCGACCAGCACCATCACCAGCGCCAGCATCACCAGGGCGATCTGGGCCGCGCCCGCGAGGTCGGAGCGGTTGATCCAGGTGGCGTAGACCTGCACCGTCAGCGTGCGCACGCCCAGGAACTCGGCCGCGCCGATGTCGTTGAGCGCCTCCATCAGCGCGAGGCTCGTGCCCAGCGCGATCGCCGGCCGGGCGAGCGGCAGGGCGACCCGGCGGAAGGTCGTGGCGGGGCGCCCGCCGAGGGTCCGCGCCGCCTCCATCAGGTTGGCCGCCTGCATCCGGAACAGCGCCCGGGTCGGCAGGTAGACGTAGGGGTAGAGCACGAAGCCCAGCAGCAGGATGCAGCCCGGCAGCGAGCGGATCTCCGGGAAGGCGAGGTCGCGCGGGCGCGTCAGGCCGAGGAGATCACGCAGGGTCGACTGCACCGGCCCCAGCGGGTGCAGCAGGTCGAGATAGGCGTAGGCCACGATGTAGGTCGGCACCGCGAGCGGCAGCAGCAGGCCGATCTCGAGGAGGCGCCGGCCCGGGAACTCGTAGGCCGCCACCAGCCACGCCGCGCCCGTGCCGACCACCGTCACCACGAACCCGACGCCGAGGAGGAGGGCGCCCGTCTGCCACAGGGCCTGGGGCAGCACGTAGGCCCAGAGATGCGGCCAGAGCTCGCCCGTGCCCTGGAGCGCCGCGTAGGCGAGCGAGGCGACCGGGCTCAGCACCAGGGCGGCGACCGCGAGGGCGGCGAGCCCGAGGAGCAGGGCGGCCGCGCGCGACCGGAGGGGCGGGGTCCCGGCGACGATCATCTGTGCGCTCGGCGGCACCGCTCTCTCCCCCCGGGCGACGGCTCGGCCCGATCGCCCGCCTTGGCAGCCC
Source organism: Methylobacterium sp. CCH5-D2 (assembly GCF_001556475.1). Classification (NCBI taxonomy): domain Bacteria; kingdom Pseudomonadati; phylum Pseudomonadota; class Alphaproteobacteria; order Hyphomicrobiales; family Methylobacteriaceae; genus Methylobacterium; species Methylobacterium sp. CCH5-D2. Next base: position 5,097 of record NZ_LSIX01000805.1, read on the forward strand.
GGGAGCGAGCCTGTAACCCGACAGCGGTTCAGAGGGAAACGCGATGCGGCTCGTGGTTGTCGGCGCCGGCGGGCGCATGGGACGGATGCTGGTGCGGGCGGTCGCGCAGGCCGAGGGCTGCACCCTGTCGGGCGCGATCGAGCGCGCGGGCGCGGACGTCCTCGGGCAGGACGCCGGCACCCTGGCCGGCTTGCCCCCGCTGGGCGTGCCGGTCACCGACGACGCGCTCGCCGCCTTCGCTTCCACCGACGGCGTGCTCGACTTCACGGCGCCCGCCGCCACCGTGTTCTACGCCGAACTCGCCGCGCAGGCCCGCATCGTCCATGTGGTCGGCACCACGGGCCTCGGCGCGGACGACCTCGCGGCGCTGCGCGCGGCGGCCTTCCACGCCCGCATCGTGCGCTCGGGCAACATGTCGCTCGGCGTCAACCTCGTGGCCGAGTTGGTGCGCCGGGTGGCGGCCTCGCTCGGCGCGGAGTTCGACATCGAGATCGCCGAGATGCACCACCGCCACAAGGTCGACGCCCCCTCGGGCACGGCGCTGCTCCTCGGCGAGGCGGCGGCCTCGGGGCGCGGCGTGGACCTCGCGGAGGTGCGCGTCTCGACCCGCGACGGCCATACCGGCCCGCGCCGCCCCGGCGACATCGGCTTCGCGACCCTGCGCGGCGGCAGCGTGGTCGGCGACCACAGCGTGGTCTTCGCCGGCCCCTCCGAGCGCATCACCATCAGCCACCACGCCGAGGACCGGGCCCTCTTCGCCAGCGGCGCCGTGAAAGCCGCGCTCTGGGCCCATCCGAAGCCGCCGGGCCTCTACACGATGACAGACGTGCTCGGGCTGTAAGCCGGGCCGTATCCGGTCCCGCCCCCGGCTTGGGTAAGCCGGCCCGGCTCTGCTAGTAGCCCGACCAGACGGCCGGGCAGTCCCGGCGGCAAGGGATACGGATCGATGGAGCGCCTGCTCGTCCTCGCTCGGCACGGCCAGAGCGAGTGGAACCTCAAGAACCTGTTCACGGGCTGGCGCAACCCGGACCTCACCGCGCTGGGCGTCGAGGAGGCCCGCAAGGCCGGCCGCTGGCTGAAGAGCGAGGGCTACGGCTTCGACGTCGCCTTCACCTCCGATCTCGGCCGGGCGCAGCGCACCTGCGCGCTGATGCTGGAGGAGATGGGCATCACCGACATCGAGGTGATCCGCTCGCAGGCCCTCAACGAGCGCGATTACGGCGAGTTGTCCGGCCTCAACAAGGACGACGCCCGCGAGCGCTGGGGCGCCGAGCAGGTCCATCTCTGGCGCCGCTCCTACGACGTGCCGCCCCCCGGCGGCGAGAGCCTGAAGGACACGGCCGCCCGCGTGCTGCCCTTCTACATCGAGCGCATCCTGCCCCGCGTGATGGCGGGCGACCGGGTGCTGGTGGCCGCCCACGGCAACTCGCTGCGCGCCCTCGTGATGGTGCTCGACCACATGACCACCCAGACCATCGCGGGCCTGGAGATCGCGACCGGCGTGCCGCTGGTCTATCGCCTCGCCTCCGACACCACGGTCGCGGCGAAGTCGGTGCTGGAACGGGACATCGACGTCTGAGCGCGCACCCGGAGGGCGGAATTGCGCTGGCGCCGGGGCTGGTCCACCACCCCGGCTGGCTCGACGCCGCGTCCCGCGCCGCGCTCGGGGCGGAGGTCGCGGCGGTGCTGGCCGCCGCGC
>NZ_LSIX01000806.1:0-572 GCF_001556475.1 Methylobacterium sp. CCH5-D2
GGCAGGTGTTCATGCAAGCGCCGCAGCGGATGCATTTGAGCGAGGTCCAGAACTCCTCCATCCCCAGTCGCGCGGCGCGGCCGTTGTCGACCAGCACGACATGCATCTCGGTGCCGGGCCGGGGCCCGCGGAAATGCGAGGTGTACTGCGTCATCGGCGAGCCCAGCGCCGAGCGGGACAGGAGGCGCACGAAGATCCCGAGATCGGCGACCTGGGGGATGATCTTCTCGATGCCGACCGAGTGGATCTGGAGCTTGGGCACGTTGCCGGAGAGGTCGGCGTTGCCCTCGTTGGTGCAGACCACGATGCTGCCGGTCTCGGCCACCGCGAAGTTGCCGCCGGTGAGGCCGGCATCGGCCTCCAGGATCAGGGGCCGCGTCGCCTCGCGCTGGCGCTCGGCGAGGTAGTGCACGTCGTCGTTGTCCGGGTCGGTGCCGAGCTTGCGGGCGAACACGTCGGCCACGTCGGCGCGCAGCTTGTGCACCGCCGGCACCACGATATGGCTCGGATCCTCGTCGTCGAGCTGCTGGATGCGCTCGCCGAGATCGGTCTCGATGATCTCGACGCCCTCG
>NZ_LSIX01000807.1:0-4469 GCF_001556475.1 Methylobacterium sp. CCH5-D2
GTTGCGGGAAGCCTGGAGCAGGCGTTCGGGCTCAAGGGCGTGGCGGCGGTCGCGATCGTGGTGAACTCGCCGGGCGGCTCGCCCGCGCAATCCCACCTCATCCACCGCCGCATCCGGGCGCTCGCGGAGGAGAAGCGGGTTCCGGTCCTGGCCTTCGTGGAGGATGCGGCGGCGTCGGGCGGCTACATGATCGCCTGCGCGGCCGACGAGATCGTGGCAGACCCGACCTCGGTCGTCGGCTCCATCGGCGTGGTCTCGGCCGGCTTCGGCTTCGATCGCCTGATCGAGCGCATCGGCGTCGAGCGCCGCGTGCACACGCAGGGCGAGGCGAAGGCGATGCTCGACCCGTTCCGGCCCGAGGACCCGGCCGACGTGGCGCGGCTGAAGGCGCTCCAGGCCGACGTGCAGACGGTGTTCACCGACCTCGTCCGCTCACGGCGCCCGAACCTGAAGCCCGGCGAGGACCTGTTCACCGGCGCGGTCTGGACGGGGCGCAGCGCCCTCGAACTCGGGCTGGTGGACGGGCTGGGTGACGTCCGCTCCACCCTGCGGGCCCGCTTCGGCGACGATGTGGAGATCCGCATGATCGCGGAGGCGCGCGGCTCCTTCGTCGCGCGCCTGCTGCGTCGGGCGGCGCCCGGCGGCACCGGCCTCGCGGACGAGGCGATCGGCGCCATCGCGGAGCGCGCCGCCTGGGCGAGGCTCGGACTCTAGGTCCCGGAATCCCGAAGGGTGGGCCACCGTTCGGCGGGGTCTCGGGGCAGAGCCCCGCGCCGGGTCAGCGCGTGAGGCAGGCCGCGCTCGGCGTGCCGTAGCCGCTGTAGACCACCCGGACCTTGCGGTTGCACGTCTCGGGGGCCGGCGCCACGGCCGCGACCTCGACCGGCATCGTGGCCACGGGGAGCGCCACGGCGGTGGCCTCCTCGGAGGTGGCGAGCGCCTTCGTGCCGGACATCACCAGCGGGGTCGCGACCAGGGAGGCGGCGAAGAGAGCGGCGACGAGGGTGAGATCCTTGCGCATGACTGAGTTTCCAAGGTGTCCGGCGGCTTTCCGGGGCGCCCGTCCCATCATGTCCAGTAAACGTGGCCGTGGGCTTGGCAGTTCCCGCCTCCGGCCCGGTTTGCGCCACATTCCGGCCACGCTTCGGTGTGGGCCCGCACCCGGCGCCCTTCGCTTGACACCCCGCCCCGCGAGCCTAAACGCTGCCCGCCCCTCCCCGCCGCGATGCAGCAAGATGTCAGACGCCGATCTCGCGCCCACCCGCTCGTTCCAGGGCCTGATCCTGACGCTCCAGCGCTTCTGGGCGGCCAAGGGCTGCGTCATCCTGCAGCCCTACGACATGGAGGTCGGCGCGGGCACCTTCCATCCGGCCACCACGCTGCGCGCCCTGGGGCCCAAGCCCTGGAAGGCCGCCTATGTGCAGCCCTCGCGCCGCCCGAAGGACGGGCGCTACGGCGAGAACCCGAACCGGCTGCAGCACTACTATCAGTTCCAGGTCATCCTGAAGCCGAACCCGCCGAACCTGCAGGAACTCTACCTCGAATCGCTCGCGGCGATCGGCGTGGACCTCAAGCTCCACGACATCCGCTTCGTCGAGGACGACTGGGAGAGCCCGACGCTCGGCGCCTGGGGCCTCGGCTGGGAGTGCTGGTGCGACGGGATGGAGGTGAGCCAGTTCACCTACTTCCAGCAGGTGGCGGGCTTCGAGTGCGCGCCGGTCGCGGGCGAGCTGACCTACGGCCTCGAGCGGCTGGCCATGTACGTCCAGGGCGTCGAGAACGTCTACGACCTCAACTTCAACGGGGGCGAGGGCGCGGACAAGGTCACGTACGGCGACGTCTTCCTGCAGGCCGAGCAGGAATACTCGCGCCACAATTTCGAGGCCTCCGATTCGGCGATGCTGTTCCGGCAGTTCACCGACGCCGAGAAGGCCTGCCGCGCCTACCTCGCGGCCGGCGAGCCGGAGCAGGAGGGTGCGCGCCACCGCATCGTGCAGCCGGCCTACGACCAGTGCATCAAGGCGAGCCACGTCTTCAACCTGCTCGACGCCCGGGGCGTGATCTCGGTGACAGAGCGACAGAGCTACATCCTGCGGGTGCGCGAGCTCGCCAAGGCCTGCGGCGCGGCCTGGCTCAGGACCGAGGCCGGCGGCCACGCCGCCGCCTGACGCCCGCCACCCGATCCGACATTCCCGCGCCGCCGGACCCGATCCCATGCCCGACCTGCTCCTCGAACTCCGCTCGGAAGAGATCCCCGCCCGCATGCAGCGGCGGGCGGCTGAGGATCTGAAGAAGCTCGTCACCGACGCGCTGGTGGAGCGCGGCTTCCTCTACGAGGGCGCCAAGGCCTTCGCGACGCCGCGCCGGCTTGCGCTGCACGTCGCCGGGCTGCCGGCCCGCGGCGAGGCCGTGCGCGAGGAGCGCCGCGGCCCGCGCGTCGGCGCGCCCGAGGCCGCGGTGCAGGGCTTTCTGAAGGGCGCCGGTCTGACCTCGCTCGACCAGGCCAGAACGGTCACGGACCCGAAAAAGGGTGAATTCTACCTCGCGGTGATCGAGCGGGAGGGCCGCGAGACGCTCGACGTGCTGGCCGAGATCCTGCCGCAGATCGTCCGGAGCTTCCCCTGGCCGAAATCGATGCGCTGGGGCGCGGCCTCCGCGCAGCCCGGATCCTTGCGCTGGGTGCGCCCGCTGCAATCGATCGTCGCCACCTTCGGGCCCGAGACCGAATCGACCGAGGTCGTGCCGTTCTCGGTTGACGGGATCGCGGCCGGCACCACCACCTACGGCCACCGCTTCCTGGCACCCGAGGCGATCGAGGTGCGCCGCTTCGACGACTACGTGCAGGCGCTGGAGCGCGCCAAGGTCGTGCTCGACGCCGACCGGCGCAAGGACATCATCCTGCACGACGCCCGCGACCTCGCCTTCGCGCAGGGTCTCGACCTCGTGGAGGACGAGGGCCTGCTGGAGGAGGTCGCCGGCCTCGTCGAGTGGCCCGTGACCCTGATGGGCCGCTTCGAGGAGAGCTTCCTCGATATCCCCGCCGAGGCGATCCGCGCCACGATCCGGGCGAACCAGAAGTGCTTCGTGCTGCGCAAGTCCGGCAGCGAAGCTCTGGCGCCGGCCTTCATCCTGGTCTCGAACCTGGAGGCCAGCGACGGCGGTCAGGCCATCACAGCCGGCAACGGCCGCGTGGTGCGGGCGCGGCTGTCGGACGCGAAGTTCTTCTGGGAGACCGACAAGGCGGTGCGGTTGGAGGACCAACTGCCGAAGCTCGACAGCATCGTCTTCCACGAGAAGCTCGGGACGCAGGGTGAGCGGATCGCGCGCATCGCCGCGCTCGCGCGGGAGATCGCGCCGCTGGTCGGAGCCGATCCGGATCTGTCTGAGCGCGCCGCACGGCTCGCGAAGGCCGATCTCGTCACCGAGATGGTCGGTGAGTTTCCTGAGCTTCAAGGACTGATGGGGCGCAAATACGCGGCGTTGCAGGGTGAAGACCCGAGCGTCGCGGCGGCGATTGAAGAGCACTACAAGCCGCTGGGGCCGTCCGATCAGGTGCCGAACGATCCGGTGTCAGTCGCGGTGGCGCTCGCCGACAAGCTCGACACGCTGGTCGGATTTTGGGCGATCGACGAGAAGCCGACGGGGAGCAAAGATCCGTTCGCGCTGCGGCGGGCAGCGCTTGGCGTTATCCGCCACGCTTTGGTAGGCCATCGGCTACGTCTGGTAGATCTATTCGAAGGCCATCTGGCTCGTGTTTTTGATTCAATACAAAAAGCTTACCTCGCAAGCCAGCCTCCCGGCTTCACGACCTATGCTCGGCTCTCAGTAGGCGGCGGCGAATGGCTAGGTAGGAAGATTGGGCCTGAGTCTATCGGTCTCCTCGCCTTCTTCGCCGACCGCCTCAAAGTCTACCTCCGCGACCAGGGCGCCCGGCACGACCTGATCGACGCCGTCTTCGCCCTGCCCGGCCAGGACGACCTGCTGATGGTGGTCCGCCGCGTCGAGGCGCTCGGCACGTTCCTCGACACCGAGGACGGAAAGAACCTGCTCGCCGGCTACAAGCGCGCGGCCAACATCCTGCGCATCGAGGAGAAGAAGGACGGCCGCGCCTACGATTCCGAGCCGGATGCCGGGCTGATCGCGTCGTCCGGCCAGCCGGAGGAGCGGGCGCTGCACGAGGCGCTCGGCGTCGCGCGCGCCGAAGCCTCCTCGGCGGTCGGCGCCGAGGATTTCGAGGGTGCGATGCGGGCGCTCTCGCGGCTGCGCGCGCCGGTCGATGCCTTCTTCGACGAGGTCACGGTGAACGCCGAGGATCCGGCTCTGCGGGCCAACCGCCTCGCGCTCTTGAACGCGCTGCGCGCCGCCACGCGGGAGGTGGCGGACTTCTCGCGCATCGAGGGCTGAGGGGCAGGCCCTCCGGTGCGGTTCAGACTCGACGCGCCCCCTCTCCCATAGGGAGAGGGGGCGCG
>NZ_LSIX01000808.1:0-846 GCF_001556475.1 Methylobacterium sp. CCH5-D2
TAGGTCGCGGACCCATAACGTCTGGCACGGCTGAGGTGCGGCGGCGTTAGCCCTCTGAGCGGGAGGGATCTGGATGGCGCGGTTTGACCTGACGGATGCGGAGTGGGCGGTGATCGAGCCTCTGTTGCCGACGGACGTGCGCGGCAAGGAGCGGGTAGATGACCGGCGGGTGCTCAACGGGATCTTCTGGCGTCTGCGCACGGGCGCACCCTGGGCCGACATCCCAGCGCGCTACGGCCCGCATACGACGTGCGGCAACCGCTTCCGGCGCTGGCGCAAGCGCGGCATCTGGGATCGGCTTCTGGATGCGGTGTCAAAGGCTTACGACGGCGACCTGCAGATGATCGACGCCACCAGCGTGCGGGTGCACCAGCATGCCGCCTGCGCCCAAAAAAAGACGGCCGATCCGGTGGCATGGGTCGCTCGTGCGGTGGCCTGACGAGCAAGATCCACGCGCTGGTGGATGCCGAGGGCCGTCCGGTGGTGCTCAAGATCACCGAAGGCCAAGCGCATGACGGGCGCGCGGCGGCCGACATGCTGGACGGGTTGGGCGCGGGCCAGATCCTGCTGGGTGATCGGGCCTACGACAGTGCCGCGCTACGCGCCCGGATGGCGGAGCAGGGCGCGTGGGCGAACGTGAAGCCGATACCCAACCGCAAGCAGGTGCTGGCTTTCAGCCCGTTCCTGTACAAGTACCGCAATCTGGTCGAGCGCTTCTTCAGCAAGATCAAGCACTTCCGAGCCGTCGCCACCCGCTACGACAAGGACCCCGACAACTTCCTGGCCAGCGTCAAGCTCGCAGCCCTGCGGGTCCGGCTGCGAGCTTTATGAGTCTACGACCTAGAG